>CAYNHD010000001.1:0-45065 GCA_964396775.1 uncultured Thermoflexus sp.
TCGCTCCCCTTTCCCTGCTTGCGGGGAAAGGGGCTGGGGGATAGGGGTTGAAAGTCCATAGCAGGCTCTAGGTCACCGGGCCAGGCGATAGCTCACCCGCGCGTTCGCCGGGATGACGCCACTCGGAAACTCAGCCGCAACTTCGTCCGCGCGCAGATCAACGCCGAGCACGCATCCCTTCCCAACGACAAATCCCGGCGGGACGGTCGAGTTCTTGCCGATACAGGCAATGGACAGGTCGCCGAGCGCGGTTACCTCACCCACTTGCGCACCCTGCCCCACGACAACCCCCTTGTCAATCACCGCGCGCTCGATGACGGCATCGCGCTCGATATAGCTGTCGGTCAGAATCACGCTGTCGCGCACAACGGCGTTCGGGCCGACGAAAACGCCCGGCGACAACACGCTGCGCACCACGCGCGCGCCCGCGCAGATGATCGAGCCATCGGTGATCATGCTGTCCTCGACAATCGCACCCCGGTCAATGCGCACAGGCGGGCGCTCCTCAGAGCGCGTGTGGATGATCCACGAGCGGTCGTTGAGGTCCAGCGACGGCGGCGAGTCCAGCAAGTCCATGTGCGCTTCCCAGTACGCTTCAATCGTCCCCACGTCAATCCAATAACCGCCAAAGGGATAGGCTATCACCTTCATGCCCAGCTCCATCATGCGTGGGATGATGTTGTAGCCGAAGTCGTGGCGCGAATCCATGCGCGCCGCATCCTCGCGCAGCAAGTCTTCCAGCACGTCGAGCTTGAAGACGTAGACGCCCATATTGGCCAGGTCGCCGGGCGGGATGGGCGGCTTTTCCACAAAGTCTATGATGCGGTTGTGCTCGTCTACGGCCATGATCCCGTAGCGCGGCGCTTCGTCGAGGGGGACGCGAATCACGCACACGGTCGCGTCGGCTTCCTGCACCTCGTGGTACTTGATCAGCAGGTCGTAGTCCATCTCGTAGATGTGATCGCCAGAGAGGATGAGGATGTTGCGTGCCCCGCCGCGCCGGATGAAGTTGATGTTCTGGGTAACGGCGTCCGCCGTGCCCGCGTACCAGTCGGTATCCTGGCGGCCCTGGAACGGTTGCAGGAGGCGCACCCCGCCGGTGAACGTGCGGTCGAGGTCCCAGGGGCGGCCCAGGCCGATATGCTCGTTGAGACTGTGCGGGCGGTACTGGGTGAGCACCAACACGTCGAAGATGCCGGAATTGACGCAGTTGCTCAGCGCGAAATCAATGATGCGATATTTCCCGGCGAAAGGCACCGCCGGCTTGGCACGCTTGGCAGTCAGCACCCCCAGCCGGCTGCCTTCCCCTCCAGCCAGAATCACGGCTCGCGTTCGCATGACCAGTCGCTCCTCGTTGCGTGGAAATCCGCGATTGCACCAGGCATCTCGGCCCCATCACCAACCACTGGCACTGCGCCCTCACGGGCGGTTATATCCAGTATATCATGCACGGGCGCGGGCGCGCACGCCATCCACGCCATCGGGTGCGTGCAAAATCTGTCAGGCAGCGTGACCCGCTCTTTAGCCTCACCCCCGCTCAGCGCTGACGCGCCTCGCCGCCCCCTCTCCACGACGTGGAGAGGGGGCAAGCCGAGCGCAGCGAGGCTGGGGGTGAGGCTGCTGCCAGCGTCATACATGTCACTGACAGGCCTTGCATACACCTCCGCCATCAGGCACGCGGCGCGGGGACGTACAACGTGTCGTAGACCCAGTTGACGACCTGCATGGCGTGGCGGTGCCGGTGCCACCACAACCGCGCCGCCAGCAGGCCAATCCCGGCCACGACCGCCAGCCCCAGCAGCGCCGTCCCCCACGCGCCGCGCACCCCAGACTCCAGCGCCGCCAACAACACCAGCAGCGCCACGAATGCCATGCCATACACCCAACGCCCGGCCCGGCGTGCGCCTGTCTCCACCACAGTGCCCCAGACCCACGTGCCGCGTGCTACCGCTTCCAGCGTCCCCCAGAAGGCAATCGTCTGCGGCCCTCCCTCACCAACCGTGCGGCGCAGGGCAAAGCTGCCGTCGTCGAGCAGGGAGACGCGCTGGCCGCTTTCGGCAGCGCAGCGCCGCAGGCACTCCTGGCACTCTTCGACGCTCATGGCCGTCACGAAATCCACGCTCAGGAACTTGAGCCGCCGCCCACGCTCGCCTTCACTCATGGTGACTTCCCATCCTGATCCGGCTCCCCGGTCACCATCAGTCGCGCCATCACCCAACGGGCCAGATCGTGCGCCTGGCGGCTGAGCGACTTCTGGAAGTAAACGTAGTAGGTGGCAAACAACACCAGCAGAATCACCGAGAGCACTGCTACGAACGGCACGGCCAGAGCAATGCCCAGCACGGCGAAGACGGACGTGATCAGCCCCGGCACCGTCAGCAGTGTCTCCAACGTGCTGTTGCGCACGACCTGCCCCACGACGTGAGTCCCCGCGTTTTCGGGGCCAAGCGTCCCCTCAAAGCGCAGCAGCCACAACTCCGGCGCTTCTTCAGCGGGGCGACGCTGCCAGCCTGTCTCGACCAGCACGCGGTCGCCCTGCACACGCACGTAAAGCTGCTGCCCTCCAAAGCGACGAGGGCCGCCCGCCAGAGAATAGACGCACTCATCCCTGGCGAGCGGTGTCACGAACTCGATAGCCACAGCATCACCCGCCGAAAGGTAGCGCAGCGCGGTCACATCGCCCCCCGCCCTCGCACCTGCTCGTCCGTCAGGTAAAGCCGCTGGCGCAACCAGCGCGCGATGTCGTCGGTGGCCCGGCGCAGCGTCCGCCAGCGGGCCGAGAACACGGTCAGCAGCAGGATCAGCACGGGCAGCGAGACGGCAAAGGCCAGGGCGCGCAGCCGCAGAAACAGCAGCACCGTGACCAGAAAGAACACCAGAAACACGATCAACCCCTCGACCAGCACCTGGTTGCCGGTGTCGTGCGTGATCGCGCCGTGCACCCACGTGCCGCCGCTCTCGTCGGGGTCGAGGTGGCCAACGAAGCGGATCGGGTACAGCCCCCCGGCGAACGTCCGCTCGACGGTGAACTGCCCATCGCGGGTCACCTGCGTATGTTGGGTGACCGGTGTCAGCCACGTCCCAACGCCGGAAAGCGGGCTGGCATCGGCGCGGGCCAGCCGCTCGTGGCATGCCTGCGGCCCCAACGCCGTCACGAAGTCCGCCGTGTGGCGCGGGGATTTGCGTTTGATGCTGCTTTCAGTCATGGGTGCAGAGCCTCACCTCCTGGCCCTCGCTCCATTGTACATCCCGCCAGGCTGCGCATGACCAGGGTCGTCTTGCGGGATTCTACCTGATTTCATGATCTATTTTACATCGTGGCCTGTTTCGTGCCTGGACGGAGCCGCCCGCAGTTGCGCCGCCTCAGGCTCCTGGCTCTGCCCTGGCCCACAGGTAGCCCGTTTCTGGATAGGTGTGCACTGCACCCCTGAACTCAGGACACGCACTGACCGTGTGTAACAAGTTTCAATTTTGCGCTAAGTAGTTGACTTTGTTTCAAGAATTCTGTTACACTGAGAATAGGTTAGTTCCCTTGTTCCGAAAGAAAGAAACAACGCCGCTTCACGAGTGAGCGAATGGTTTTGACACCATGACCACCGTGCGCGAAATCGCCAGGCGAGCCAATGTCTCCATCGCGACAGTCTCGCGCGTGCTCAACGATCACCCACGCGTCAGCGCCGAGACTCGCCTGATCGTTCTGCGGGCCGCGCAGGAACTGGGCTACCCCCTCGAGCGGCTGCGCAGCGCGCCCCAGGTCTCCCGGTCGGTGCTCGTGCTCACCCGCGAAGAAGCGGCGGAGACGCAGAACGGCACCTCGCCCGCCGGGGGCGAGTTCGAGCGGCGCGTGTGGGCGGGCGTCCATGCCTACCTGGAAGGGCGGGGTATCGCCGTCCGGCTGCAACACTCCACCGTGTCGCCCGAAGAAGCGCGCCAGCACGCCAAAGACATCGGCGTGTCGGGCCTGGTCTTGCTGGGCGGGGTGCGCGAGCGCAGCTTCGTCAGGGAATTGCAGGCGCACAACATCCCCTTTGTCATCGCCGGGGCGCACCTGCGCCCGATGGAAGTCAACTGCGTGATGGCCGATGTCCGCCAGGGCATTCAGCAGGCCATGCAGCACCTCATTGAGCGGGGCCGCCAACGCATCGGCTTTGTCAACGGCCCCTCCACGACGACGACCAGCGGCGAGAAGCTGGAAGCCTTCCGGTACATGCTGTGCGTCAGTCACCTGCCCTTCGAGACGGCTCAGGTGGTGGTGAGCGATTTCAGCGCCGAAGCGGGCTACCAGCAGACGCTCCGCTTGCTGGAGCAGCAGCCGCACCTGGACGCGGTGCTCTTTGCCGACGATGTGATCGCTTTTGGCGGGATGCGGGCCATCCGCGAGCGCGGCTACCAGGTTCCGGGCGATCTCGCGGTGATCGGCTTTGGCGACTACGAGCTAGCCAATTTCGTCAGCCCCCCCCTGACTTCGGTTCACTTCGACATGCACCAGATGGGCATCATCGCCGCGCGGCGGCTGTGTATGCTCTTCGACGAGCCGGACGATTATCCCTGGCTGGTGCGCGTGCCGACGACGCTGATCGTCCGCGAGTCCGCATGAGGGCGAGCCGGTCTGCGGGAATAGCGGACGCCAATTATTTGTTAGCGACAGGATGCCCGGTCAACGATGATGAAGACCCACTCTTTGCCCCGCCTGCGACTTTCCGACACGCAGTTCGGCATCCTGCTGGCGCTGCCCGCGCTGGCGCTGTTCGCCGCCATCACCATCTATCCGCTGTTCAGTTCGATGTACCAGGGCCTGTTGGAGAAAAGCCTGCTGTGGCCGGGCCAGGAGTTCGTCGGCACCGAGAATATCCGGGCGGTGCTGGACGACGACTTCATGCCCCTGCTGCGCACCACGCTGACCTTCACCCTCTACGCCACGCTGCTGCCGTTCGTGATCGGCTTCGCGGTCGCTCTCATCCTGAACACATCCATGCGCGGGCAGGGGTTGCTGCGCAGCCTGTTCCTGCTGCCCTGGCTCATCCCGACGGTGGTGGTGTCGTTCCTGTGGATGTGGATCTTCAACGCCAACTACGGCGTGCTCAACGGCCTGCTGCGCCAGACCGGCCTCATCGCCGAGAACATCAACTGGCTGGGCCACCGCGAGCGGGCCATGTTCGCGGTGATCATCGCCAAGTCGTGGAACACTTTCCCCTGGATGGCGGTGATGCTGCTGGCCGGGTTGCAGACCATCCCGCGCGAGTTGAACGAAGCTGCCGCCATTGACGGCGCAGGCCGCGCGCGCATCTTTCGCCACATCACCATCCCGCAGTTGCGCGGCATCATCGGCACGGTGCTGCTGCTCAGCTTCATCTGGAACTTCCAGCACTTCGAGATGCTCTACGTCATGACGACGGGCGGCCCGGCCAAAGCGACCACTACGTTCTCCGTCGCCGTGTACAAGACCGCCTTTCAGAAGTTCGACCTGGGCGAGGCCGGGGCCATCGGCATCCTGTGGATGGCGTTGCTCTCGGTGATTGTCGCGCTCTATCTCAAGTTCGGCACGGACAACGAGTAGGAGGGGCGCGGTGACTGTTTCGCGCATAAGCGAGACCTCGACAATGGCTGCTTCACAGCGCCAGAAGCTGCTGGATCGCGCTGTCCTGTATCTGTCCTTCGCCGTCGTCGCCGTGTTCGCCTTCTTCCCCATCTACTGGATGCTGGTCACGTCGCTGACGCCGGCGAACCAGGTCTTCCGCTTCCCGCCGAGGCTATTTCCGGCCAGCCTGACGCTCGACCACTACCAGGCCTTCTTCGACAACCCGACGCTGCTGCGCTATTTCCGCAACAGCGTGCTCGTCTCGACGGCCACCGCCGTTGGCAGCATCCTGATTTCAACCTATGCGGCGTACTCGTTCTCCAAGTTCCGCTACGCGGGGCGGCGCGCGCTGATGTTCCTCATCCTCTCCGCGCAGATGTTCCCGCAGGCCCTGCTGCTGATCGCGCTCTACCTGATGTTCGACGAACTGGGCCTGCTCAACTCGTACTGGTCTATGATCCTGGCCTTCACCACGTTCACGCTGCCGCTGTGCATCTGGATGCTCAAGAGCTACTTTGACACGATCCCCGACGATCTGATCGAGGCGGCCAAAGTGGACGGCGCGGGCCAGTTCCAGATCATTCACCGCATCCTGATGCCCCTCGCCGCGCCTGCGCTGGTCTCGACCACGCTGTTCGCTTTCATTCGCGGCTGGAACGACTACATCTACGCGCTGACGCTAGCCGGGCCGCACAAAATGACGCTGCCGCCGGGCCTGGTGCTGACCTACATCGGGGAGTTCCAGACCTCCTGGCCGAACCTGATGGCGTCGTCGTTCATCGTCTCGCTGCCGATTGTGATCGCGTTCCTGTTCATGCAGCGTTACATCGCCGGCGGCCTCGTCGCCGGGGCCGTCAAGGGTTAGTGGTTCACGGTGGATCAACCGCCGTTGGTATCTCATTCATGGAGGAAAAGGATGTCTCGCAGATCGCTCTCTACTTTGCTCGTTCTGGTTATCGTGCTCCTGGTCAGCCTTGCGCCAGCGATGGCCCAGGAAGGTGGCAAGTTCACCTTCACTGGCTGGTCGCTGCAAGAAGGCGCAACCCGTGACGTGATCATGGGCGTGGTGGCCGAGTACAGCCAGGCCACTGGCGCTGAGATCACCGACGTGTCCTACCCGTATAACGAGTATCTCAACCAGATTCTGCTCCAGGCGCGCGGCGGCAACCTGAGCGGGGCCGTGCAGCTTGACATCGCCTGGCTGGCCCCGCTGGCGGCGATGGGCGTGCTCAAGGACCTCGGCCCGGTCGCCGCAGAAGCCGACTACACCGCTGCCGCGCTCAGCAGCGGCCAGATCAACGGCGTGCAGTACGGCCTGCCCTGGACAACAGCCTCGATTGGCATGGTCGCCAACATGAAGCTGTTGGAAGAGGCCGGCATCACCGAGCTACCGACGACGATTGCCGAGTTCGAGGCGGCGCTCGAAGCCCTGAAAGCCTACGATCCTGATGTGATCCCCTACGCGGGCATGACCGACACAGCCCAGCTGAAGGACATCATCCCCTGGATTTGGACTTTCGGCGGCACGGTCATTGACGACGAGGGCAATGTCGTGCTCAACGACGAGGGCAGCATCGCCGCCGTTGAGTGGTACGCGGGCCTGCTGGAACGCGGTCTGATCGCAGCGGATATGGATCGCTTCGATGCGCGCCAGTTGTTCGCCCAGGGCCGCGTGGGGTTTTACGATGACGCGATTGTGGCGCGCGGGCTGGTTCAGAGCAACGCGCCGGATTCCGACCTGGCCGACTACGTGGTACCCGTGCCGCGCCCCGTTCTGAACGAGGGCGACGCGCCGCAGGCGTTGCTGTGGGGCCACATCATCGTCGTCATTGACGATGCGAACGCCGACGCTGCCGCCGCCTTTGCCAAGTACATCACCACCGATCAGGACACGGTGCTGAACTACTTCGAGCAGCTTGCCCTGCCGCCCACCACGCAGACGGCGCTCGATTCGGAGACCGTCCAGAACAATGCCTACGTGGCAACATGGTCGGAGGGAATCACCGCCACCGCGCGCACAAACCCGTTCTGGCCCTACACCCAGGCTGCGGCGATGGAGCAGGCGCTGAACGAGCGCGTCCAGGCCGTGCTGACCGGGGAAATGAGCGCCGCTGACGCGATGAACGATGCCCACGACGAGATCAGCGACCTGATTGACTAGCAGCACCAGGGCCGTCTGGCGCAGGCGGCCCCCCAGCAATCACGGCGGGAGACGTGCGGGTTGTACGTCTCCCGCCCACCGTTATCATCTGCGGCGTCCTGCATCATAGCCGCAACACTGTAGCGCGACTGAGAGTGAGCCATGTCCACACCGCGCGAGCGATTTCTGCAGGTCTTGCGGAGCGAGCAGCCAGACCGCGTGCCGGTCACGCTGTTCATCCACGATCACGGTCACTTTCTCAGCCAGATGTACCCTGACCTCGATCCCTGGGATTGGGCCGCTCGCCAGGCCAAAGTCGTCGAGCTACAGAAACAGCTTGGCTGCGACGTGTTCGTGCGGCTGGCGCATTATGTGGATCAGCCCGGCTTCATGACGCGGGGCGAGGTGGACACCGAGCAGCAAACAGAGACTTGGCAGGTCAAGATAGAAGAAACCCGCCAGGATGACGCCCTGATCCAGCGGACGACAATCACCACGCCGGACGGGGCGCTCACCCAGGAACGGGTGACCAATCAGGTGGGGCCAGCGACCTATGTGACCACCTGCAGCAAGCCGGCGGTCGAATCGCGCCGCGACCTGGAGATAGTCGCGCGCTATGAGCCGCCTTTCCCCGCTAAGTGGGCGGAGCACATCAAGGCGCGCGTGCAGGCGATCAAGGCCCTGGTAGGCGACGAGGGTATCGTCGGCCTGTGGACAGTAGGCGGGCCGTTCAACTACGCTTCGCGGCTGATCGAGCTAGAGACACTTTACGCCTTATTCCTGACCGATTACGATTTTTACGAACAATTGATGGCCTATGCCCTGCGCCGCATTCAGGAATTCGCCCGACTTGTGGCCGGGGCCGGAGCCGACGTTTTCTGTGTGGGCGGCAACGTGGCGGGGGGCTTCTTGGGGCGGCGGACGTTCGACCGCTACGTGCTCCCCTTTGAAGCAGCGTGTGTCGCAGCGTTTCAGCAGGGCGGTACCCCCGTCATCTACCACAACTGCGGGCAGATCATGAACCTGGTCGAGTCCTACAAGGCGCTGGGAGTGCGCGTGGTCGAGCCGTTCTCCCCGCCGCCGACGCTGGGTGACGCCCAGCTTGACCGGGCGATTGATCTCGTTCGCGGGGACTATGCCATCATCGGCGGGGTGGATCAGGTGAACGTGCTGAAGAACGGCAGCGTGGATGAAGTCCGACGGGCGACCGAGCAGACGATCCGGGCTGGCAAGGGCCCCGAACAACGCGGCCTGTTCATCCTGCAGTCAGCAGATTTTCTGGAATACGACACACCCATCGAGAACCTGGAAGCGTACCTGAGCACAGCGCGGGCGCACGCAGCCTATTGACGCCGGAGATGCTGCGGCTGCTGCCCTGGCGATACTGCTGGCGAGATGCCTCCGTAGGGGCGTATTGCAATACGCCCCTACGGGGGCGCACAGAGCAGCGCCCCTACGAAACCAGCGCGTGCTTAGTTCACCAACAGTATCCCTGGCGCGCAGAGACCCATGCGGTTCACTTACCCAAACGAGGACACCCGAACATGATCACCTACCCTCCTGCCCCACAGCGCACGCCCCGCACCGAGCACATCACCTGCGACCTGGCCATTGTGGGGGGCGGCATGGCCGGCACGTGCTGCGCGATCACTGCCGCGCGAGCCGGGCTGCGCGTGACCCTGATCCAGGATCGCCCGATCCTGGGCGGCAACGCCTCCAGCGAGGTGCGGCTGTGGATTCTGGGCGCGACTTCGCACATGGGCAACAACAACCGTTGGGCGCGCGAGGGAGGCGTCATTGACGAAATCCTGGTCGAGAATATGTACCGCAACCCGGAAGGGAACCCGCTGGTCTTCGACACGATCCTGCTTGAGAAAGTGGTCAGCGAGCCGGGCATCACCCTGCTGCTCAACACGGCGGTCTTCGAGGCGGACAAGTCCGGCCCGGACACGATCCAGGCCGTGCGCGCCTTTTGCAGCCAGAACTCGACGCTGTATGAGGTGCACGCCCCGCTGTTCTGCGATGCGTCGGGAGATGGCATCCTGGGCTTCTTGAGCGGGGCGGCCTTTCGCATGGGCGCGGAGAGCGGCGAGGAGTTCGGCGAGAAGCTGGCTCCCAGCCAGGAATACGGCGAACTGCTCGGCCACTCGATCTACTTCTACAGCAAGGACGTGGGCCGCCCCGTGCGCTTCGTCCCGCCGAGCTTCGCCCTGGACGACATCACCCAGATTCCGCGTTTCCGCAGCTTCAACGCGCGCGACTACGGCTGCCGCCTGTGGTGGATCGAGTACGGCGGGCGGCTGGACACCGTGCACGACACCGAGGCGATCAAGTGGGAGCTGTGGAAGGTCGTGTATGGCGTGTGGAACTACATCAAGAATTCGGGCCAGTTCCCCGAAGCCGAGACGCTGACACTCGAATGGGTGGGGCACATCCCTGGCAAGCGCGAAAGCCGCCGCTTCGAGGGCGAGTACATGCTGCGCCAGCAGGACCTTGTAGAACAGCGCCTGCACGCCGACGCGGTGTCCTTTGGCGGCTGGGCGCTCGACTTGCACCCCGCCGACGGCGTGTACAGCGAGAAGCCCGGTTGCAACCAGTGGCATTCGCGGGGCGTCTACCAGATTCCCTATCGCTGCCTCTACAGCCGCAACATCACCAATCTGTTTCTGGCCGGGCGCATTATCAGCGCCTCGCACGTCGCCTTTAGCTCGACGCGCGTCCAGGCGACTCTGGCGTCGGCGGCGCAGGCGGTAGGGATGGCGGCGGCACTGTGCCTGCGCGAGGGCGTGCGCCCCGCTGTCCTGGCCAGGTCGCCCCACGTCCAGGAGCTTCAGCGCGAACTGTTGCGGCGAGGGCAGTATATCCCTGGCGTGCGCCTGGACGATCCCGACGATCTGGCGCGCTCAGCCCGCGTCCGCGCGTCGAGTGCCTTCCGACTGGCCGCATTTCCCGCCGATGGAGCGCCGGTGCCGCTCGACCAATCCTGGGCGCAAATGCTGCCCGTCCAGCCCGGCACGATGCCTGCCGTATCCTTCCTGCTCGATGTGACCGAGCCGACGACGCTCCGGGTGGAACTGCGCACCAGCGACCGGCCCGACAACTACACGCCCGACGTGACACTGGAGACGCACACCGTCGCGCTGCAGGCGGGGCAGCGGCAGACGGTGACCGTCCCCTTCACCGCCACCATAGACGCGGCGCGCTATGTTTTCGTCTGCTTGCTCAAGAATCCGGTGGTGGCCGTGCACACCACGCAGCAGCGCGTCAGCGGCATTCTGTCCGTCTGCAACACGCAGAATCCGTCCGTTTCGAACTATGGCGCACAGCGCCCGACGCAGGACATCGGGATCGAAGCGTTCGAGTTCTGGGTGCCGCTGCGCCGCCCCAACGGGCACAACCTGGCGGTGACCGTCGAGCCGCCGCTGGCCGCCTTCGAGCCAGCCAATGTCGTCAACGGCTGGGCGCGGCCCACCACCGGCCCCAACGCCTGGGTCGCCGCGCCGGACGACGCTGCCCCAACCCTGACCCTCGAATGGGAGCACCCGCAGACCGTCCAGCGCATCGAGCTATCCTTCGACACCGATTTCGATCACCCGATGGAGTCCGTCCTCATGGGCCACCCGGAACGTGTCATGCCGTTCTGTGTGAAACGCTACCGCGTCGTGGCTGATCGAGGGCGCGTCGTCGCGGCGTGCGACGACAACCACCAGACGCGGAACACCATCACCCTGGCCGAGCCGCTGGTGACCACGAGCCTGCACATCGAGGTGCTGGAGATGAACGGCGACGCGCCCGCCGCCCTGTTCGAGGTGCGCTGCTACGCCTGACGGCGAACGCAGGCGGGAATGCGCACCCGATCCGTTGCCAGGCGAAGGTCAGGGAGGTTCTGCGAACGCCTTCCTTGCTGGAGCCGTTTGAGAGGTATCTTCACCCCCATCCCCGGCCCTTCCCCCGCAAGCGAGGGAAGGGAGAAAGGACTGCTCTCGAAGTCCCTCCTCGCAGGCGGGGAGGGATTTAGGGTGGGGTTGCAGGCCCTTTCAAACGGCCTCTGAAGCCTCACCCCCCGGCCCCCTCTCCGCGTGTGGAGAGGGGGAGTCATTCTGCGGTTAAGTCCCCTCCCGCGTGTGGAGAAGGATTTCGGGGAGCGGTAAACCCACCCATCAGGCAGGACTTCTCGAATGGCCGCCCTGCCCCCGCAAACACAGGCTACACCCCCGGCCTGCGCCTGATAAGTTGCATGGCCATCAGCGAAATATGGTCATCTTGACCATACTGACGGGCCGCCAGACTCAGTATCATTGTTCAATCCGTGAGTGTTCGCCACGCGAGGGCCGCGCCGGTCGGCGCGCCCGGCACTCGCATTCCGAATCGTTTCCTTGTGTGACCGCTGACACCTGCACCCATGCAGCGGCGGGCTATCCCGACGGCAGTCCGCTATACGTACTGCCCAGACGTAGCATCGTCTCTGCGAATCGCAGTCTCACTGCACCACAGCCGGGGCCTTCCGGTGCGACGACCACACCGTAGGCCCGCGAACTATCGGGAGGCGAGTTTCCATGACCCAGAGATTCCCGCACAACCAGGGCCTCTACAACAGCGCGTATGAGCATGACGCCTGTGGCATCGGCTTTGTCGCTCATATTAAAGGAAGCCGATCCCACGACATCATCCAGCGCGGCCTCGAAGTCCTCGAACGGATGACGCACCGGGGCGCGGAGGGCGCTGATAACCGCACCGGTGACGGGGCCGGGATCATGCTCCAGATTCCGCACGAGTTCTACCGGTCTGTGATCCCGAATCTGCCAGAACCGGGGCACTATGGCATGGGCGTGGTCTTCCTGCCCAACGACCCGGACGAAGCCGCGATCTGCGCCCGCGCCCTGGAGGACATCCTGGCGCGCGAGGGGCTGACGCTGATCGGCTGGCGCGACGTGCCGGTGGAAAGTGGTGTGCTGGGCGCAATTGCCCGCTCGTCCGAGCCGCTGATCAAGCAGATATTCGTGACCGGGGCGCTCCCTCAGGATGCGCTGGAGCGCAAACTCTACGTTGTCCGCAAGCAGGTCGAGCGCACCATCCGGGCGTCGTCCCTCAAACGGGCGTTTCAGTTCTACATCACGCATCTGTCCACGCGGACAGTGATCTACAAGGGCATGTTGATGTCGCTGCAGCTTCGGGCGTACTTCCCGGAGCTGTCGGACAGCCGCCTGACCAGCGCCATCGCCCTGGTGCACGCGCGCTTCAGCACCAACACCTTCCCCACCTGGGACCTGGCTCAGCCGTTCCGTGTCCTGGCGCATAACGGGGAGATCAACACGATCAAGGGCAACCGCTTCTGGATTCAGGCGCGCGAAGCCGGCTTTGAGTCCCCTCTCTTCGGCGACGACATCAAGAAGCTGCTGCCGATCATCGAGCCGGGCAAGAGCGACTCAGCCTCTTTCGACAACGTGCTGGAGCTTCTGGTCCAGGCCGGGCGCTCGCTGCCGCACGCCCTGATGATGATGATCCCGGAGTCATTCAATCACCTAAACCCGATCCCCGAAGACCTCAAGTACTTCTACGAGTACCATTCGGCGTTCATGGAACCCTGGGACGGCCCGGCCTCGATGGTCTTCTGCGACGGGCGGCTCGTCGGCGGGACGCTGGATCGCAACGGGCTGCGCCCCTCCCGCTACGTCATCACCAAAGACAACCTGATCGTCATGGCATCCGAGGTCGGCGTGCAGACGTTCGCCCCGGAGCAGATCGCCGCCAAAGGCCGCCTGATGCCCGGCAAGCTGCTGCTCGTGGATACGGAAGAGGGTCGCATCATCCCCGACGCGGAAATCAAAGATCGCATCAGTCACCAGCGGCCCTACCGCCAGTGGGTTCAGGAGAACCGCATCACCTTTGTCAGCGTGCCGCTCGCCGAACCCGTCCCCGTTGGCCTTCCCCCAGAGCAGTTGCATACGCTGGAACTGGCCTTTGGCTACACCAGGGAAGACATCGAGCACAGCATCCTGCCCATGCTCGATACGCACCAGGAGCCGGTGAGTTCGATGGGCACGGATACGCCGCTGGCTGTCTTCTCCGACCGGCCCCAACGCCTGTTCAACTACTTCAAGCAGACGTTCGCCCAGGTGACCAACCCGGCCATTGACCCGATCCGCGAGCAGTTGGTCATGACGCTCACCAGCTACATCGGCAAGGAGAGCAACCTGCTCAGCGAGACGCCGGAACACTGCCACATGATTCAGTTCAAGCGCCCGATCTTCTCCAACCTGGACATTCACAAGCTCCGGCACTGGGACAACCCGGACTTCAAGGTGGGCACCCTCGACATGACATTCCCGGTCAGCGAAGGCCCGGCGGGCCTGAAGCCTGCCCTCGACCGGCTGTGCCAGGACGCAGAGCGACTTGTGGACGAGGGCTATAGCTTCCTCATCCTGTCGGATCGCGGCGTCAACGCCAGGCGCGCGCCTATCCCGTCGCTGCTGGCCTGCGCCGGCGTCCAGCATCACCTGATTCGCGCCGAGAAGCGCACCCAGTGCGCGCTGATCATCGAGACCGCCGAAGCGCGCGAAGTGATGCATTTCGCCCTGCTGTTCGGGTATGGGGCGAGCGCGATCAACCCGTATGGCGCGTTCGCCATCATTCACGACCTGTTCAAGTCCGGGCGTCTGCCAGAAGCGGCCAACTACCTGGCTGCCGAGAACATCTACATTGACGCCATTGACAAGGGGCTGCTCAAGGTGCTCTCCAAGCTGGGCATCTCCACGCTGCGCAGCTATCACGGCGCGCAGACGTTCGAGGCCATCGGCCTGAGTAAAGCGGTGGTGGACGAATACTTCACCGGCACGGAGTCGCGCATCGGCGGCATCGGCCTGGAGGAGATCGCGCGGGAGGCGCTGCAGCATCACCGCCAGGCGTATGTGCAGCGGCCCGCGCTGCTGCCCAGCGAAGGGGTCTACCAGTACCGCAAGAACGGCGAGCAGCACGCCTGGAACCCGGAGGCGATCTACCTGCTTCAATGGGCCGTGCGCTCCGGGGACTATGCCAAATACCGGGAATTTGCCGAGCACGTCAATCGCTTTAACCAGCGGCCCCATGTCATTCGCGGCCTGTTCGACTTCAAGCCCCAGACGCCAATCCCCCTCGAAGAGGTCGAGCCGGTCGAGGCCATTCTCCGACGCATGACGACGGGCGCGATGTCGTTCGGCTCGCTGGGCAAGGACGTGCACGAGACCATCGCCATCGCCATGAACAGGCTCGGCGGGCGCAGCAACTCCGGCGAAGGGGGCGAAGAGCCGGAACGCTTCGCCCCTCGCCCAGATGGGACGTGGACGCGCAGCGCGATCAAGCAGGTGGCGTCCGGGCGCTTCGGCGTCACGGCCCTCTACCTGGTCAACGCGGACGAGTTGCAGATCAAGATCGCGCAGGGGGCCAAGCCGGGCGAAGGCGGGCAGCTTCCCGGCCACAAGGTGGACGCGATCATCGCCCGCACGCGCTACTCGACGCCGGGCGTCACGCTCATCTCGCCGCCGCCACACCACGACATTTACTCCATCGAAGACCTGGCGCAGTTGATCTTTGACCTGAAGAACGTCAACCCCCGCGCGCGGATCAGCGTCAAGCTGGTCTCGCAGGCGGGTGTGGGGACGGTCGCCGCCGGGGTCGCCAAAGCGCACGCCGACAACATTGTGATCAGCGGCTACGACGGTGGCACCGGGGCCAGCCCCCTAAGCTCGATCAAGCACGCCGGGCTGCCCTTTGAGCTGGGGATTGCCGAGACCCACCAGACCCTGGTCTTGAACGGCCTGCGCGGGCGCGTGCGGCTTCAGACGGACGGGCAGCTCAAGACCGGGCGCGATATCGTGCTGGCGGCGATGCTGGGCGCGGAGGAATTCGCCTTCGGCACGGCGGCCCTCATCGCGCTGGGGTGTGTCATGATGCGCAAGTGCCACCTCAATACGTGTCCGGTTGGCGTGGCCACCCAGGACCCCGATCTGCGCAAGCGGTATACGGGTCAGGTCGAGCATCTGGTGAACTACTTCACCTTCCTGGCGCAGGACGTGCGCGAGATCATGGCCCAGCTTGGCATCCGCCGCTTCGACGGCCTGATCGGGCGCACCGACCTGCTCACCGCGCGCACTGTTGATCACTGGAAAGCGCGGACGGTAGACCCCCTGGCCATATTGCACCGACCGCCGGAAGCCGACCGCACGGCGACCTGCTGCGTGGAAGACCAGCAGCACAAGATTGACACGCCGTTGAACCGCCGGCTGCTGGCACTGGCTCAGCCCGCCCTGGAGCGCGGCGAGCCGGTCGCTGCGCAGATGCCCATCACCAACTCGGATCGCACCGTCGGCACCATGCTGGCCGGCGAGGTGTCGCGCCGCTACGGGGAAGACGGGTTGCCCGACGACACCATCCAGATCACGTTCAGAGGCAGCGCGGGCCAGAGCTTCGGCGCGTTCCTGGCGCGCGGCATCACCCTGCGCCTGGAAGGCGACGCCAACGACTACTTCGGCAAGGGGCTGTCCGGCGGCAGGCTGATCGCCGTTCCGCCCGAAGGCAGCACCTTCGCCGCTGAAGAGAACATCATCGTCGGCAACACCGTGCTCTACGGCGCGACCGGCGGCGAAGCGTTCATTCGCGGCGTGGCGGGCGAGCGTTTCGCCGTGCGCAACAGCGGGGCGATGGCCGTCGTCGAGGGCGCTGGCGACCACTGCGCCGAGTACATGACCGGCGGGCGGATCATCGTCCTGGGCAGGGTTGGGCGCAACTTCGCGGCGGGCATGAGCGGTGGCATCGCCTACGTGCTGAACATAGACGGCACCTTCGCCTACTTCTGCAACCGCTCGATGGTGGATCTGGCACCCGCGCTGGAATACGAGGATCAGGAGTTCTTGCGCGAGTGGCTGGGCAAGCATCTGCAGCACACCGGCAGCGCCGTCGCCCAGGTGGTGCTCGACCGCTGGCACGAGTACATCCCCAGGTTCATCAAGGTCGTGCCGTTTGAATACGGGCGCATTCTGCAAGAGCAGAAACTCCGCGAGATGGACAGGCTGCTCCAGTACGTCCGCGAAGAAGAATACTTGGAGGTACCCTACTGATGGTCAATCCAAGAGGGTTCATCCAGTTCGAGCGCATCGAGAACCGCTACCGTCCCGTCCGCGAGCGCGTCCGCGATTACGACGAGGTAGAGACGCAGCTTCCGCAGGACATGCGGCCCTTTCAGGCCGCGCGGTGTATGGACTGCGGGGTGCCGTTCTGTCATTGGGGGTGTCCGGTAGGCAGCCTGATCCCCGAATGGCAGGACAAGCTCCAGCAAGGCGACTGGAAAGCCGCCTACGACATTCTGCAAAAGACCAACAACTTCCCCGAATTCACCGGCAGGCTGTGCCCGGCCCCGTGCGAGTCGGCCTGCGTCCTGGGGATCAACGATGAGCCGGTCACGATCCGCGAGAACGAGCTGGCCGTCATCGAGCACGCCTTCGCCGAAGGGTACGTCCGGGCCAGGCCCCCGCAGCGACGCACCGGGAAAAAGGTAGCGGTGATCGGCAGCGGCCCCGCCGGCCTCGCCTGTGCGGACACGCTGAACCACGCCGGGCATTCGGTCGTGCTCTACGAGGCGTCGGACGCGGTAGGTGGTTACCTGCGCTACGGCGTGCCCGACTTCAAGCTGAGCAAGCGCGTCATTGACCGCCGGGTGAGCCTGATGGTCGAGGAGGGCCTGGTCATCCAGACCGGCGTGAGGGTCGGCCACGATCTGCCCGCCCGCGCGCTCCTTGAGCAGTACAATGCCGTCTGCCTCGCCATCGGTGCGCGCAGGCCGCGCGATCTGCCGATCCCTGGCCGCGACCTGGCGGGCATTCACCAGGCCACCGAGTATCTGGAGCAGCAGAACCGCGTCGTGCGCGGGGAAGCCATCCCTGCCGACGCGCGGATCACCGCCCAGGATAAACACGTCGTAGTGCTCGGCGGCGGCGACACCGGATCGGACTGCATCGGCACGGCCAACCGCCAGGGTGCCAAGAGCGTAACGCAGGTCGAGATCATGCCCCCCTTCCCGCGCACCCGCGCCCCCAACGAACCCTGGCCCCTGTGGCCGAGGCTGTATAAGGTGTCCAGCTCGCATATGGAAGGCTGCGAGCGGCTCTTCAACGTCCTCACGAAAGAGTTCATCGCGGGGAAGGGCAATCGCCAGGTCGAGCGCCTGTCTGCCGTCCAGGTCGAATGGGGCAAGACCAACAACGGGCGTCGCGAGATGATCGAAATCCCGGAGACGGCGTTTGAACTCAAAGCCGATCTCGTGCTGCTGGCGCTCGGATTCGTGCACGTCGAGCAAGAGGGGCTGGTGCGCGACCTGGGTCTCGCCCTGGACTCGCGCGGCAACATCGCCATCAGCGAGCAGCGGATGACCAGTGTCGCAGGGGTCTTCGCGGCGGGCGACGCCTGTCGCGGCGCGTCGCTGGTGGTGTGGGCCATCCAGGAGGGACGGCAGACCGCCGCCGCCATAGACGCCTACCTCGCCCGCTGAGCCTTGTTCACCTCACCCCCTGGGCCGAGCACGGCGAGGCTGGGGGTGAGGCTACTGCCAGCGCCACACGTATCACTGACACCCTTTGCACACACCTCAGAGACCGTTTGAAAAGGTCTGCAACCCCACCCTAAATCCCTCCCCGCCTGCGGGGAGGGACTTCAAGAGCAGTCCTTTCTCCCTTCCCTCGCTTGCGGGGGAAGGGCCGGGGATGGGGGTAAAGATACCTTTCAAACGGCCTCTCATTTCTGGGGCAAAAGATCACCGCTGAGGCGCAGAGAGCGCAGAGAAAAGATAGTAATGGAGAGGGTGTTAGTTTTTCTCCGCGTCCTCCGCGTCTGTGCGGTTCAGGGAATCTCGCCCCCAAATCTAGGGGCGCACTCCGCCCGGCGATCTTTTGCCGTTTCCGCCTGCTCGTGGTACTTTTCACAGGCAATGGCCGCGCTGCCAAGAGACCGTCGCCGGCCTGCGGCGGGCCTAGACCTTACCAACTGATGTCTCCGAGCCATTTGCCCTACTGCCTTGCGCTATGGGCATCTGGCCGCCTCGCCCTCAGGCGAGGAATTCCGTCGCGGCGCCATGCGCGCCCGGCGGGATCAGGGTTGTCTGTGGAAACGCGACAGCCTCCCGACGTTCTGGCTGGTGCCAGGACCGACTTGGAAAGGAGAACCTACACCCACACCGGGCACGTCCCCGTGCCTATGTCGCCAGGTACCCCACTGGCGGCGTTATGTGTGGGCGCTGGCGCGGGGGGATCGTCTGCCTGGTCAGCGGCAGACAAGCCTCTCCCCTTCCCCTGACCTGTGGCTGTTCCCGTCTCCACCACTTCCCTGAAGATGTTTCTGGACAAAGCAAGCCTGGCTTGCTGGGGATGTTGCCTGCTTTTACGGAGAAGACCTGATGGCTAAGCGACTGTGTGTCTACGGACTCCTGGCGGCGCTGCTGGCGGGCGCACTCGTGCCCGGTGCTGTGTCGGCGCGCGCACAGACTCCGGACCGGCTGGTGGTGCTGGCGCTAGAGTCGGCGCGCGCACCCGTTGAAGCGTGGGCCGCCGCCTTTGCCTCTGCCATTGAGGGCGGGGCCGCGCTCGACCTGCAGTTCGTCTCGACGGCGGGCGAGATCACGGCGCGGGCGGGCGAAGCCGCCGTCATCGTCAGCGACGCCTATGAAGACGCCCCGCCCATCACCTTCGAGTGCGGCTATGTCAGCGACGTGTTTCTGCTGCTGCCCGGCCTGGGCGCGCGCTATTTAGCCAGCAATTCGTGCGGCGGGGCGCTCGACCCGCGCGACGCGCTGGCCCGCGATTTCCTGCGCTTCGTCACTGGCCCCGACGGGCAGCAGATCGCCGTTGACCTGGGGCTGCTGCCCGCCGCCGTCGAGGTCGCTGACCAGTCAGGGGCGACCGTCCGCGTGCCCCAACCGGTGCGGCGCATCGCCTCCCCGTACAGCATCGCCACCTATTATGTCTATACGGTGGGCGCGGCTGACCGGCTCGTGGTGGCGGGCTACCTGGGCGCGCGCGATCCCGAAGGCCAGACGGGGATGCTGAAGCTCGACCCGAACTTCGAGGCGATTGCCAACGCCGTCTCGACGCTGAACCAGAAGGAAGCGAACATCGAGGAGCTGGCCGCCCTACAGCCCGACCTGATCCTGGCGAGCACGCGCACGAGCTGGCTTGATGCTGCGAGCGCGCTGGGCGTGCCCATCCTCCGCTTCGAGGGAGAATCGCCGCAAGCCCTGCAGGACGCCATGACCCTGATCGGCGCGGCCCTGGGGCCGCACGCGGCCTATCAGGCGGAGAAGTTCAACGCCTACTACAACAGCACCCTGGATGCGATCCTGGCCCAGACGCAAACCATTGCCGAACCGCTGCGCGTCTATTTCTCCGGCACCGAGCCGCTGCGCGTCGCCAGCGGTGAGATGTACCAGACGGCTATGGTCGAGGCGGCGGGGGGAGTCTCCGTCACGGCAGACTTGATCGGCTACTGGAACGATGTCAACCTGGAACAGGTCGCCATCTGGAACCCGGACGTGATCCTCTACGTACCCTATGGCGGGGCCAACGCCGAGGCGTTCACCGGGGCGGCGGAATGGTCGGCCATCCGCGCGGTGCGCGAGGGGCGCGTCTACCGTCTGCCCAAGCTCTCCGCGCCCTGGGACACACCCGTACCCGACTCGATTCTGGGGATCATCTGGATCGCGCAGACGCTCTACCCCGGCCAGGTGAATCTTGACTGCGCCGCCGAAGCGATGACCTTCTACCGTCAGTTCTACGGCTACGCGATGGGCGAGGAAGAAGCCCACAGCCTGTGCAAGTGATGCGCGCCTTGAGTCGCCGGCTGCCTGGCGCGCGAGTCTGGATACACTCAGAGCGCCGCCAGGCAGCCCTCTACCTGCTGATTCTCCTGCTGCCCCTGCCGGTCGCCGTCTACTGCATCGGCCTGGGGCGCTATGCGATCTCGCCCGAAGAGGTCGTCCGCGCGCTGCTGGACTTCGCCCTGGGGCGTCACGACGCCAGCGCCGGGCCAGACATCGCCTACAACCTGGTGACGCGCGTGCGCCTGCCGCGCATCGCTGCGGCCATGCTCATCGGGGCCAATCTCGCCGTGACGGGGGCCACCTTCCAGGGCATCTTCCGCAACCCGCTGGTGGACTCCAACATCCTGGGGGTCACGTCGGGGGCGGGCTTCGGCGCGGCGCTGATGCTCCTGCTGGTCGGCGACGCGCTGGAAGTGCAGGTCTCGTCCTTCTTCTTCGGGCTGATCGCCGTCATGCTGGCCTATTTCGTCAGCCGCCTGTACCACAGCGCGCCGTTGCTCGTCCTGACGCTGGTCGGTATTCTGATCGGGTCGTTCTTCTCGTCGCTGACCTCGCTGCTCAAGTACGTCGCCGACCCACTCGACACGCTGCCCGCGATCACCTACTGGCTGATGGGCGGGCTGACCGATGTCACATTGGACGACATCCCGGCGCTGGCGGCGATCTCGCTGCTGGGAATGGTCGTGCTGTGGGGCGTGCGCTGGCGCTTGAACGTGCTCTCGATGGGCGATAACGAGGCGCTGGCCCTGGGCCTCAACCCGGCGCGGCTCAAGCTGCTGATCATCGTTTGCAGCACGCTGATGACGGCGATGGCTGTGTCGGTCGGCGGGGTGATTGGTTGGGTGGGGCTGGTCATCCCCCACGCGGCGCGGACGCTGGTCGGCCCCGATCACCAGCGCCTGATCCCGGCGACGATGGCCCTGGGCGCGGTGTTCCTGCTGCTCATTGACACGATGTCGCGCACGCTGCTGCCGGCGGAGGTGCCGCTGGGCGTCTTTACCGGCGTGGTGGGGGTGCCACTGCTGCTGGTCATCTTGCGCGTCAACCGGACGGGATGGCGATGACCCTTCTGGAAGCTCGCTCAGTTTCCTACAGCTACATCCCTCAGCAGACCGTGCTGAGTAATGTCAGCCTGACCGTCCCCGACCGCTCGGTGATCTACCTGCTGGGGCACAACGGTTGCGGCAAGACCACGCTGCTCGAAATCCTGAGCGGCATTCGCCCGCCGCAGGCAGGCACCGTCCGCCTGAACGGGCACGACCTCTACCACATCCCTTCGGCCAGGCGCGCCCAACGGGTGGGGCTGGTGCCACAGATGCACCTGCCCGTCTTCGCCTACACCGTGCGCGACGTGGTGATGATGGGCCGCACGCCACACCTGCGCCTGTTCGGCACGCCGGGGACGCACGACCGGGCGATTGTGGACGCGGCTATCGAGCAGGTCGGGCTGGCGGCGCTGTGCAACCGCCCGTACACCGAGCTAAGCGGCGGCGAGCGCCAGCTTACCTTGATCGCGCGGGGGCTGGCCCAGCAGACGGAAGTGTTGCTGCTCGACGAGCCAGCCGCGCACCTCGACCCGCGCAACCAGCACCGCGTGCTGGAAACGGTCAGCCAGTTGGCCGGGCAGAACGTGTCCTTCGTGATCTCCTCGCACAACCCCAACAGCGCCCTGCTCTACGCCCATCATGTCGTCGTCATGAAAGCGGGGCGCATCGTGGCCGATGGGCGGCCCGCCGAGGTGCTGACCGAGTCGGTGCTTTCCGCCGCTTACGAGATGCCGGTCGAGGTCATCTATAGCGAGAAGAATGCGGCGCGGGCGATCATGCCCCGCCGCGCGAACGGCGGATAGCGGCGCACCTCCTTCTGCTGGCCGCAGAGTCCGATCCAGTTTTGCAGAATGACCCCGACTAACGATAAGATGGACACTGCTACTGGCCCCACAGACAAGGCTGCATGATCACTGTTTCATCATGGAATGAAGCAATGAGCAAACCCATAGACACTCTGCGCACTCCGATGCCCTGGCAGAAGCGTGCCGCTGACTTTTGCACGGCGGTTCGTGGTCCGCTGGCGTTGGCGCTCGTCTGGCTAGGCATCGCTCGCGGCAAGGACGGCATTCAGCTTGCCTTTATCCTGCTGCTGGTGGCAGCCACGCTTGACACCCTGGATGGCTTTCTGGCTCGCCTCAGCCACTATCCGCACCAGACGTGGGTGGGATCGCACGACCTGGCCTTTGACCTCGCTTTCAGCGTGGCGCTGCTAGGCTATCTGACACTCGCCGGATACCTTTCGCCGTACCTCACCGTGTTCTATGCCGGGTTCTGGCTGGTGGTCTTGGGCAGCCAGAATACCCTGTCGAACACGCTGGCCGTCCTGTTTCAGGCTCCGATCTACGCCGGCGTGGTGATAGCGGCGGTGCTTCACGACCTGAACATGATCCTGTGGACGGCCATCTGGGTGGGCCTGATGTTGGTCTTCGCGGGGAAACGCTTCTTCCAGGTGAGGCTGCCAGGGTTCTTTCAAGACCTGTCCGGGAAGATTCCGCCCGCCATGAGACGAGCGAAGTGGGCCTCCGGGATGCAGCCCACAGCCCCGGACTCGCCGGACAAGCGAAAAGAAACACGGGTCGGGGATTGAGCGAAGTCGCCGCCTGCGGCATGTCCGAGAGCGGAGACTCACCTTTGCGGGCAAAGCTCGGAGTCTGGAGCCTTGAGCCGCCAGCAAGGCGCAATCTCACGACCCAAGACTCCGGACTCCGAACCAGGCAGATCAGCAGAATAGCGAGCGAAGGCTCGGCGTTAGCGGCCCCCCGAAGCAACCAAGTTGCGGAAATCTCCTGAGAGCAGTGACGCTCCGAACCAGGCCAGGCTCTGGTTGAAGTAGTACTGCGACGACCCGCCCCAATATCCCTCGCTGAGCGCGTTGCTGGAATAGCCGTGCAGCAGGTCACCCAGCTTGAGTTGCAGGTCTGTATTGCCGGAGGCCAGCGCGGCCACGATCCACATGCCGGCCATAAGTTCGTTCTGGTATCCCACAACAGGGTTCCCGTCCATATCGTACATGACGGCGAAGGCGTTGGGGTTCTCAATGCTGCTCAAGAACGCGGCGCTGCGCTGCGACCATTCACACGCCCGCGTGTCTCCGAACCACAGGCAGTCCACGCCGATCCGCCAGGGAACGCGGATCGCGTCATAGGTCATTTCAAACCGGCACGCCTCGCGCGGACGCCCTTCGGCATCGCAGAACTCGAACGCGGGCCTGCCATTGGCTGTTGACCAGTCCGGTGCCAATCCCAAGCGATTGCCGCTGGGCACGGCGAACAGCGACCGATACCCCTGGTGGATCAGCGGATCCCAGCGCGTGCCACCCTCGAACGCATTGAAGATACGGAACCAGGCGGGCGCGAAGTACGAGAGATTAATGATCGCCTGCCCGTTCCCGCCCCAGGCATCGCCGGGGGTCAGATATTTGCCGTCGAATACCTCATAGAGGTAAATCGAATCGAGCAGGGAGCGGGCGCGCTCGCCGTAGGGCCGGTCGGGGTGCTGGCCCCATGCACCCCCCTCGACGCGCGCCTGGGCGAAGATGAGCGCGGCGGCAGTATCCAGTTCGGCGTCCGTCGCCGAGCTGAAGCCAGTGATCTGGCCGGTGTTGTCAGCGCGCCAGTTGAACAGGCCAGTCGTCTCGTCCAGCAGCACAGCGTGTGCCGCGTCGTAGATGGTGTCAAACGTGCCCTGATCGTCCATCATCACGGCCATCAGCAGGCCGTAGCCCACGCCTTCGCTGACCGCCTGGTAGCCCATGTTGGGATCGAAGACCAGGCCCAGGTTGTCGCCACACTCTGGCCCGCAGGTGATGTAGTTGGCCTTGTAGCCTTCCCAGGTCGCCTCGACCATCGCGTGCCAGTCCACGCTCGTCCAGTCCACGAGCGCCGGGCCTTCCGGCGGCTGCGAAGGCTGGGGGACATCAGCCCGCCCGATCTCGAAGAACAGCGCCCGCCCGAACAGACTCGGATTCTGCCACGAGCCGTTGTTGGTGTCGGCCTTCGACCAGCTCAGCAGAACGTTCCGATCGGCGACAGCGGCCCCGTTCGCCTGGGCCTGGAAGCCGATTTCTGCGCCATGCGCGGGCGTCAGCCAGTCGCCCAGGGAGACGACCGCCTCAAACCCCCAGCCGTCGTCAGTGGCAAAGACAAAAGCCTGCACAGGCAGCGAGGACGCGCGCACGCCGGTGACCGTGATCGCCGCCGGATCGGTGTTTCCGATGTCCGCGGCGTTGATGTTGACCTGGTGCATGCCGTCGGCATAGCCGCGCGGCCAGAAATCGCCAGTGAGGTTGACGAAGAACTCCAGCGAATCCTCGTTCCAGAAATCTCTGCCATGTTGCCCGGCGATGATCGTCTTGTCGGGCATGGTCATGGCGATATAAAGCTGCACACCATCCGACGCCAGCCCAAAGGTGAACGAGCCGTTCTCCTCCGGCACAGCAGACGGATTAGGCCCCCAGGTGACGGTGTGGAAGGGCACACCGGCCCAGTCCGCCAGGCTGCCATCCAGGGTGATGCTCACAGGGAAGGGGATGTACACGGTCTCCCCTTCCACGCCCGGTGGCGCAAGCAGCCCGTCGCCCTGCGCCTGCAACGGGCTGACGATCATAGCCAGCAGAGCGATGATCAAGACAGTGCGCCCGATCATGGTCATCTTTCCACCCCGGTCATGATCACACCGCGCATGAACACACGCTGAGCGAGGAAGAACAACAGCACCGGCACCACCAAACCCATCAGCGCCGTTGCCTGAATGAGGTGAGGTTTCTGGTCGAACACGAAATTGAAGATTTGGATGCGCACTGAGAGGGGCGCGATTTTGGGGTTGCTCAGCGTATAGATCAGCGGCTCGAAGTAGTCATTCCAGGCGAAGACAAAGTGGAACAGGCTCACGGCAACGATGGCCGGCCACGCCTGGGGGATGATTACCGAGATCAGGATGCGAAATGGCCCTGCGCCGTCAATCATCGCCGCCTCGTCCAGCTCGATGGGCAGCGAGCTAAAGTACTGGCGCAGCAGCAGCACGTTATACGCATTGGCGAAGAAGTGCGGCACGATCAGCGGCAGCCAGGTGCCCGTCCAGCCCAGAACCTGCGAGAAGACGAAGTAAGTCGGGACGAGTGTGACCTGCTTGGGCAGGATAATAGTCGAGATCAGGATCATGAACAGCACGTTTTTGAAGGGGATCGGGAAGCGGGTGAAGGCATACGCCACCAGGGTGCAGGAGATGACGGTGCCGATCACACCGAAGATGGCGATCATCAGCGTGTTGAAGAGCGGCTCAAGAAAGTTAAGCTTGTTCCAGGCCGTCTCGAAATTGCTCCACTGGGGGCCAAATTGCCGCACCGGTCGATCCGTCGGCTTCTGCTGGTCGGCGAACGGCTGTTCCGACCAAGCCAGAATCCCCGCGTCCAGATCGTCGGGGTTGATGAAATAGGTCTCGACCGCGCCGACCCCTTTCTGCACCATAGCCCAACGCTGCGTCCCACCGTCCACGGTGGGCACTTCGTACAGCGGGTAGGTCGCGCCGGGCTGTAACACCACCTCAGGTATTTTCTTGCCACGATAGGTGAAAAGCTTAGTCTGTTCCAGGGCTTTCGCGCTGGCCAGGTCACCCTGCCACTGCACAATGCCGGACTCAGGGTCTTCGGGATCGAGGAAGAAGTGCGTGTCACCCTCGGACTTGAACAGAGCGAGCTTTCGGGTGACGCCATCCACTTCCAGTTCATACAGCGGGTACGCCGTTCCGCGTACCACCCCCTCATCCTTATAGCCGGTCCCCACGTAGGTGAAGGTTTCAGGCTGGACGGAGGGTCCAATCGTCGCCGGGTCGCCCGTCCACTCAATGACCCCTTCCTGCACGTGCTTGGGATCGAGGAAGATGACCCGATCCTCCAGCGTGGCGATCAAAGCCCATTCGTGGATCGCGCCATCGTCGCCGGGGACATTGTAGAGCGGGTATTTGCTCCCGGTGAGCACGCTCCATTCAGGATACTGCTCGCCCTGATACTCGTACAGCACCGGAGACATGGGCAGGATGCTCTTCTCCGTGATCTGGTTCTCGGTCTTGATGCTGGTGACCGCCATGTACCCGAAGGGAGAGAGATAGATGATCAGCACCATCGTGGTGAACAGAAGTAACAGCGCGCTGAATCCGAAATTACGGTAGCGGGCGATGATCTGTTTGCTGCCCCACAGCTTCCTGGTATGAGTGGTTGTAGCCATGATCTAGTCGCTCCAGCCAGCGTAGTAGACCCATTTGCGTGCCGTGGCAAAGAAGAAGCCGGTGACAATCAGGGCAATGACGAAGAGCAGCCAGGCCAGGGTCGCGGCGTAGCCCATCCGGTCGAACTGAAACGCGACACGGTAGAAATAGAGGTTGTAGAAGAGCGTGATGTCGTTGGGGCCTCCCGTGCCGCGCGAGACAATATACGGGATATCAAAATAACGGAACAGCCCGATGAGCGACAGGATGAGGTTGTAGAAGATCATCGGCGTGATGAGCGGCAGGGTGATCCTGCGAAAGACCGTGATCGCATTCGCCCCGTCCACTTTGGCCGCTTCGTACAATTCGGTGGGAACCGTCTGCATACTCGCCAGCAGGGTGAGCATCGCGTTGCCGCAGCCCCAGACGCCGAACATCAGCAGTGCCGGGTAAATCCACGTGGAGCTATACAGCCAGACCGGCCCCTTAATGCCGAAGACCTCGCCGAGGAAGCGGTTGAGCCAGCCCGATTGGGCGTTCAGATAACCGTTGTAGATGTACACCAGGGAGACAACCGGCACCATATAGGGCATGTAGAACAGGGTTCGGAACAGCCTCCTGCCCCACAGTCGCCTGGAGTTGAGCAGTGTCGCCAGCGCAAGCGGAATGATGAGCGAGAGCGGAAGCGCCAGCAGCATGTAGGAAAACGTCACTCTCAACGATTTGCCGACATAAGCATCCTTGAACAGGGTCCGATAATTGTCTAGCCCGACGAACGACACCTTATCTGGCTGAGTCAGCTGGAGATCGGTGAAGGTAAAGCCCAGGGAGGCAATCATCGGGAAGAAATAGAAGGCCAGGAAGCCGATTATCCAGGGGGACAGGAATGCCCACCCCCACAATCTGCGCGCCTGTTGCACAGTCAGCTCCCCCCAAGGCGGGCGCCATGTGCGCGTCCTGCTGGCAGGCGCTCGATCAGCCACAGACATGGCGAATTCTCCTCAAGGCTCTGCTCACTGTCTTCAAATTTGGGAAGGTGGGTGGCGGCGGAAACCCGCCACCACCCAACCTGTGTCGAACAGTGACCTACTTCGCGGCGTCGAAGATGGGCTGCAAAGTAGCTAACAGCGCTTCGATCTCCGCGTCCACATCAAGACCTGGCGTCGCCTCCATGTTGATCGTCCAGTTCCTCACGGCGACGAGTGCTTCTCTGTAGTTGGGCATGTTGCCTTCGTGGCTGGGGTTGTCGGGATAGTTGAAGCTTTCGAGCGCAACATCCCAGTTGACGCCCCAGGGGAAGCGCTCATCCAGAGCCGCCAGGAAGGACTCGGAGAACGCCGGGTCAGACGGGAATGCCCCATAGACTTGCAGCAGATCAGGCATGGCCGGGCCGGCTACCAGGTAGTCCAGCACCGCGAATGCTTCCTTCGGGTGCTCGGTGTACTTCAGGATCTTGAAAGTGTCAGCGTGCAGCTTGGACGTGTAGGTGCCGTTGTAGGACGGCACGACGGCGATATCCCAGTTGGGAACGTTGGTCAGGCAGCAGGTGTACCACAGATGGCTGTAGCCCATAGCGACGGCATTGGCATCGAACCCGTTGCCAGCCGACAGCATGTCGCTCTGGTTATACGCGTAGTCGGGAGCGAAGTGATCCGTGTGCCAGGCCTGATAGAGCCACTTGATGCCCTCGCGCCAGTTCTCCGGCATCACCGCTTTCCCTGTCTCGGGATCATAGAACGAGCCGGCCCCGAAGGGAGAAGTCACCCCAGAGCGGATGTCATCGTTCCACCAAATGGGCGAGTAGCCAAACTGGACGATGTTGGCGGGATCGAAATCGGGGCTGGTGGCGTTGTTGCCGTTAGCATCCAGCGTCAGCAGCATGGCGATCTCGCGCAGCTTGTCCACATCCCAGGGGTCGCCGTCAGCGTAGGGTTCGCCAAACGCCTGGGGCGGGTAGGGCACGCCCGCCACGTCGAACATGTCGCGGTTATAGAAGATGAACGACGAGAACGTGGCGAACGGGAGACCCGTCAGACCCTGCTCCGGGTCGCGGTAGAAGTCAACCAGGGCCTCAGGCCAGCGGCTCAGGTCATAGTTGAGCTCTTCGATGATCGGGTCGAGGTCGAGGAAGGACCCCGCAAAGGACCAAGCGCCGGCGATGCCGACTGGACCGATGATGTCCGGGGCATCGCCACTGGCGATCAACGTGGCGAGGGTGTCAGTGGCGACCTCGTTCTCGACGACGATGTGTTCCAGCTTGATGTCGTCATGTGAAGCGTTGAAGGCTTCGACGACCGCGTTCTGAGCCTCAACATGCTGCGGCTGCCCGCCAGCGCCCAGGCCGATGAACCAGGTGATGACCACCGGTTCCTCCTGCGCGACAGCAGACGAGAACGGCAAGGCCATCGCCGCCAGCATGGCGACCAGGACCAGGGTAATCGTTAGTTTGCGGGACATGACCTCTTCTCCTGAAAGTGAGCTAGACAGTCCTTCAAACGATCGAGTATACGATGGGAATGGAACCGGAAAGGTTCGTCGGAACAGGATGGTTTGTGCGTCATGAACCTCCTTACTGGGCTAGACTGATGTCCATTTGCAGATACCTGCGATAGTAGAAACCCGCTAGAACTTCGGCTCGCCCGTTGGAAGGTGATCGCCAGCAGATGAAGGTGATGCAGCTCCGCTTTCCTCAATACCTTCTCCTTTCACTCTATGGCGGATTGGGATCATGCCGGATCGGTCACGCGCGCTGCTCAGGGACGCATCGCCCCGCATGTGGCCCGGATCACCAGCTCAGTCGGCAAGATGATATGGCGCGGCGGTTGCAGGGCTGTCTCCAGCAACTCGATCAGGATTTGCACCGCCAGAATGCCAGTGTAGCGCACTGGCTGGCGGATGGTGGTGAGCGGCGGGTCGGCCTGCGCGGCGAGGGGTAGATCGTCAAAGCCGATCAGCGCCACGTCGCCTGGAATCTCCAGCCCGGCCTCTTGAATCGCCTGAATGGCTCCGAGGGCCATCGTATCGGTGGCCACAAAGACTGCATCAGGGCGCTGGGGCAGCAACTGGCGCATAGCCGTGTAGCCGCTGTCGCGGCTGAAGTCCCCCTCGGCTATCAGGCGCAGGTCAATCTCGCGCCCGCGTTCCTGCAGGGCCTTGAGATACCCCTCCCGGCGATCCAGGCCCACAGTCGAGTTCTGCGGGCCACAAATCGTCGCAATGCGCTGGTAGCCCAGGCGCAGCAAATGGCTGGTCGCCAGATAGGCTCCAGCCACATTATCCACATCTACAAAACTGGTGCGGCTGGCGTCGGGAGGGCGGCCCACGTATACAGCGGGAATCTGCCGGGCGATGATCTCAGGAATCAGGGGGTCTACGATTTTGTCGGCAGTCACGATCAGGCCGTCCAGCAGACCAATCCCCAGCGCCCGCTGGTAGATCTTGTCCTGTTCGTCAGCCGAATGCAGAAGGAAGAGAGCCAGTGTGTAGTCGTTCAGATTGCAGGCGCGCGAAATGCCTTCGATAAGGGCCGGATAGTAGGGATCGGCGAAGACGAACTGGTTGACGCTGGGGATGAGCAGGCCGATGATATTGGAGCGCCGCGAGGCCAGGGTGCGCGCCGCCATATTGGGCTGGTAGCCCGTTTCCTCGATCACCTTCTGGACACGCGCGCGCAAGGCGGGGGACACGCTGTTGGGCTTGTTCACCACCCGCGACACGGTGGCACGTGATACACCCGCCAGCTTCGCGACTTCTTCCAGCGTAAGCTTCTTCATTGATCAACTCTTTGCGACTCGTTGCGAGAGCGCTCTATGAACAAAATGATAGCTTCGCCCTCTTCTTGCCCAAAATGAGCGATGAGAGCAATCTATGGCGGGCAAGTATAAAGAGAGCGCTCTCACAATCTACCCACAGTATAGTGGAATCCGCGCCCAGAGTCAACTAATTGGCGGATGCGGGGTGCACGAACAAGTCGTGAGCGCGTCTGTCCCGCCCTTCCTCCAGCCCCTTCTCCCACGCAAGCGGCGGGAAGGAACCGGCGGGTGGGGGCGTTCTGGCAATTGCCCAACGACTTGTTCGTGGACCCGCGGCCAGGGAGTATGGTCAGTCAGGTGCCATCTTCATACTGCCCGCGCCGCTGTCCGCCTCTGAAGGGGTCTGGCCGGACGGCGCGGCGGCCAGGTTGACCGCCAGGCTGCGCAGCAGACCGGCAAAGGTCGCCAGCCAGGCAGCCAGCGCCACATAGACGAAGTACTCTGGAATGGTCTGCAGAAAGGTTAGCCCGGTAGCCTTCGACAGTTGCAGCGTGCAGGTGGTATACATGCCCAGGGGGAAGACCATCCCCCAATACAGCGGATGGTAGGTCAGCGGGTAGCGCCTGTACACGTGCCGCCAGACGCCCAGAATGACCAGCAGGGGAATCCACCAGGTCGCCGTCGCCCAGAAGAACAGGGTGAACCCCTTCAGAAACGGCATCAGCTCCGGCAGAAACTGCGAGCGTTCCGCGTTGAGCATCAGCGTTGCCCCAGCCAGCGTCGTGATCGCCACCGCGCCCATGTTGATCCAGTAGGGCAGCGTCAGGTCTTGCGGCTCCAGCTTCATGAACAGCAACCGGTAGAAGATCAGCGGGATGATCAGCAGGTACAACATGCAGCCGAGCAGATACATGCTCAGCGTAAAGAACAGCGCCTCCTGCACGTGCTCGCCGAACTCAGACGACAGCAACGTGCCCAGGACGGAGACCGACTGCGTGGCTACGACCGCGATCAACCACGCCCCGTTGATGCCCGTCGCCAGGTCGGGCTTCTCCTGGCGCGTCGTTGCCACGCCGAAGAACAGGTAGATGAGCACTACCCAGATGGCGAGGGCCAAACCCCACAGCAACATGGCGCTGGAACGATCTCCGGCCAGAATCACCAGTTGGCTGCCGAGCACGCCCGTCCCGGCCACCGTGGTGAAGAAGCCAGGCCCCTTGCTGTGACTGGCCAGGTCCGCGGCCAGCAGCACGCCGTAGCGGACGATGCGCGCGCCGGTCAGCAGCCACAGGATGACGTAGAACCCGACATTGAGGCGGAACAACCACCACCCCAGGGTTTTCAGGTCCAGCAGGTAGCAGGCAATGGAGACGATCCCCGTCGCCATCACCAGCGAGAAATAGCCGGGATACAGGGTCTTGACGCCATTCTCAATGGACTTCACGGCACCCCCACCTCCTTCGGCCAGGGCATGGCTGCGGCGACCGGCTGGCAGTAGCCGTCCCCGGCGCAGGCCCGGCAGAGGATCATCCCTTCGCGCACGACTTCGCGCTCGTTGATGATCTCTTCGCCGCAAATCTGGCAGTTCACCCGGCAGCCAGGCTTGCTGAGCAGCTTTTCCAGCGAGGCCGTCAGCACGACATCCTGGGCGACAAGTAGCTCCTCGTCGGGCATCCGCTGGTAGCCGGCCAACTGCGCGTGCCAGCGGCTGCGGGCGTCCGGGGCATACGTCCAGGCGCGCTCGCGGCTCGCCGGAGAGGGGGCGATGCGCACCGCTCGGCCAGTCTGCGTGTCCACGAACGTCGCCGCCACCTTGCCGAAGTCCACCACGCGCAGCGTGCGCCCCCCTGGCCCTCACAGCCGCCGCCTTGTTGCAGAGTGAGATACACCCTCTGGCAGCGCGGCCCACCGGCAAGTACATACCTTTTTCCACCGATATACATCGAACGCCCGATAGATGGATGGGTCCTCGTGCCGGATAATGGGATTATCTGCTGCCCGATTTTTCAGCAAGCAGACCAAGAGAGACGACAACGGATTACGACTGAGCAGTGCTCCTGGGGTCTGGGGAAAAAAAGCCGCCAAACACCGAGACAGGGTACATCATGTCTCCAGGTCATACGACGAAAGGAGGCAACCAAGAGCAGCTACACCGAATCAGACGCAGCGACAGACCAAGAGACTGCATCCTATAACCTACCTAAAGTAGAGCAGAGACAGAAATAAGGAGAAATAACATGCAACCCACGTCGAATAAGGAGTATTTGTGGCGGCCGGAAGGGCGCGCAGCGGCCGCGGCGAAAGTGAAAGCCGCGAGAATCAAGAAAGGCGTTACCTACAAAGCGTTGGCCGAGAAACTCGGCGTGAGCAAGACCTGGCTGGCCTGCGCTATTGATGGTCAGCAGTGGGTCCCGCAGGAATACGCTGACAAGATCGCCCAGGAGTTGGACATTACGGCGGCGGATGTAGCCTATATGACGGAGCACCCCTACAAGGGCTACGCAGATCCGATTCTCTACCGGCTGCATGAGGTGTTTGACACCTTCGGCCCGGCTTTGAAAGAGCTGATTCACGAAGAGTTCGGCAATGCGATCATGAGCGCCATTGACTTCAAGGTGGATGTTGAGCGCCGCCCGGATCCCAAGGGAGATCGCATCATCATCACCTTTGACGGGAAGTGCCTGCCGTACAGCCTCGCCGGGAAGTACCCCTGGTAAGGCCCGTGTGAACCTCGTGTTCCAGGGCAAGTGGCTTGCCTACAAGAAGTACCAGGCCGCTGCAGGCAAGCGTTAACAAGCACCACTGAATAGACAGGGCACGTCACTTTTAGACAAGCTGGCGTGCCCTTCATAATGGCCCTTCACGGAGGGAACTGTGTCAGAACAAGCGACTCCATCCTATCTTGAAAGACTTAAAGGGGGCAAACTGCGCTCTGGCCTGCCTTATCCCCATTGGCAAGATGTCCTGATCGCTGGGGTGGGCGGGCTGATCATCATTGCGCTGTTGCAGCTCGTGCAAACGGAATGGGACCTGGCCCAGTGCTTCATTGTCCCGTTCGGCGCGACGGCGGTGCTGGTGTTTTCCGCGCCCGCCGCGCCGTTTTCGCAGCCGCGCAACATCGTCGGCGGGCACTTGCTCTCCGCGCTGACAGGCATCGTCGTCTATACCCTCTTCGAAGAGACTGCCTGGTGGACCCTGGGGCTGGCCAACGGCATTGCCATCATGCTGATGGTTGCCACCAAGACCGTCCACCCGCCCGCCGGCGCAACCTCGCTGCTACCCGTCATCGGCTGCACGACCGAACTGGACTGGCTGCTCTCACCGGTGCTGGTCGGCTGCCTGATCGTCCTGGTGGTCGGCATTCTGTATAACAACATATGGGCCAAGCGGAGATACCCGGCCTTCTGGTTCTAAGCGAGCCAGTAGCGGAGGGGACAATCCAGGTGAGGCAAGGGTGTGGGCAGAGGCTCATCACCTTCCCCTGTGTCATCGCCGATCAGTGGAGAAGGGAGAGCAGGCATTCTGTCTCCCTTCTTTGCTGGCGGGGACAGATCAGCGAGGATGCCAGGTGTCCTCTCGCCACCTCCCCACGTCACAGGGGGTGTATAATGATGGCAGGAGTCCGAATAGACTATGGCGGTGAAGGATCATGTTACTGAATGTTTTGGACACTCTGCCCGTAGGTGTATTCATTCTGGACAGCCGTTTCCGCGTGAGACGGGTGAACTCGAAGATTGAGGAGTTTTTTGCCATTCCCCGCGCAGAATTGCTGGGGCAAGACAAGCGCCGCCTGGTTCGCGAGCGCATCTCGGTCATCATCGAGGGGGGCGCCGACTTCCGCCAGCGCGTCTTGGCGACCTACGACTCAAACACTTACGTCGAGAACTTCGTGTGCCATGTGCTGCCCGGCAACGGTCGCCAGGAACGCTGGCTGGAGCACTACAGCCAGCCGGTGCGTCAGGGAGACGCAATTGTTGGCCGGGCCGAGGTCTACTGCGACGTGACCGAGCGAATTCAGTCTGAGGAGGAGATCAACTGGATCTCGACTCAGTTCATGCAGGTGCAAGAAAGAGAAAAGGCGAACATCGCCAGCAACCTGCACAACCAGGTAGGGCAGACTGTCATCGCGCTGCGTTTCGCCCTGGAAAACCTGCACGCCTCCTTGCGCGAGCGCGAAGAACTGTGCTACGAGCAGGAACAGCTGGAACAGATTATCCGCCGTGCTGAGGAAATTGGGTGCGAGATCAGCCACATTTCCAGCGACCTGCTGCCCTCCACACTCAAACCGTTCGGTATCCAGGAGACGTTGCGCTGGATGGCCGGCTACTACAAGTCGCTGTATGGCATTACGGTGGACTGCCAGTTCCTCGGCTTGCAGGACAAGCGTTTCGCGCCAGAGGTCGAGGTGGTGCTCTTCCGTATCTTCCAGGAAGGGCTGAACAACGTGGTCAAGCACGCTCAAACCGCCCTGGTTCAGTGCAAGCTGATCTACAGCCATCCCCGGATCATCGTCATGATCCAGGACCAGGGCCGGGGCTTTGACCAGGCGACACATCAGTTGGGCGCTGGTCTGCGCATCATGCAGCAGCGCGTGGCAGAGCTAGGGGGCACGCTCAAGATCAGCTCCAAAGTGAACTGCGGCACTACCCTCCGGGCGGTCATCCCGGATGTCGTTCCAGTGAACAGCACGGAGTCCCCCAGGCAGCGGACCCCCATAGACGTAGCGGCGCTGGTAGGCCCAGGCGGATAATCCAGGGAGCGTGCCATGCCTGCCTCAGAGCGGGACCAGCGGAAGATTGCCGTCGTTCTAGCCGATGATCACCCCCTGATTCGTGAGGGGCTGGCCAACATTATTGATTCCCAGCCCGATATGCATGTCATTGGACGGGCTTCCGACGGCGGCGAGGCGCTCGACATCACGCGCAAGCTGATACCCGATGTCGTGCTGCTGGACATCTCAATGCCCGGTTTCAGCGGGTTGGGGGTAATTGGACAGATCAAGTCTTGCACTTCAGCCTCCAAGCGGCCCGTCCAGATCGTGATCGTCACCATGTACAGCCGGGAGAGCGTAGTCCTGCAGGCGTTGAATGCGGGGGTGCTGGGCTTCGTCACCAAGACCTCGCCCAGTTGCGAGGTCATTCACGCGATCCGCAGAGCCTCCAGGGGAGATTACTACCTAAGCCAGGACATTTCCAACCGGGTCATTCAGGAATACTTGAAGGGCAGCCAGGCCCAGATGCCCAACACACACTACGACCTGCTCACCGAGCGCGAGCAGGAAATCTTTCACCTGCTCGTCGAGGGCCATTCTAACCGCGCCATTGCCGATCTGCTCTGCATCAGCGCCGCAACCGTCGCCCGGCATCGTGCGAACATCATGGCCAAGCTGAAAGTACACAGTTTCCGCGAGCTGATCGGGTACGCCGTGCACATCGGCATCCTCGAACCTGAGCTAGACGATTTGTGTGACTGCCCGGATTGCCCAGAAAACCGGTAAGCGGACGAGATTTGACGTTCAAGACAGGTCGCGCGCACATGACAGGTTGTAGGGGCAGGTTCGCAAACCCGCCCTTATAAGCGACTTCCAAACACGATTGTCAATTCGCATGAGAGGGCGCGCCCGCCGGCCCTAGAACGGCACCACCGTCACCAGAATTCCGCTCGCCCGAAACCGCTCGACGAGCGCCTCCGGCGCGTCCTCGGACGTGATGACGTGCTTCACCTCGGAGGGGGGCACAATGGTGTACGGTGCGACCTGCCCCCACTTGCTGCCGTCGAGGACAATCACCGGAGCCACGCAGCGCCCGTACATCGCCCGCTTCATGGCCGCTTCGTCCGAGTCGATCTCCGTGACGCCAATGGCGTCGGAGATGCCGCGCGCCCCGAAGAAACCGACATTGATGTTGATCGGGGGCAGGCTTCCGGGGTTGCCCACGATGGAGATGGCGTCGCGGCGCAGACGCCCCGCCGGCAGCAGCACGTCCACCTGCGGGCTTTCCAGGAGACTCTGCGCGATGAGGAGGCTATTGGTGATCACCGTGACGCGGCTCAGGCGCTTGATGAACGGCACCAGCGCGTAAACCGTCGTGCTGCAATCGAGCGCAACACTGCACCCATCGGCCAGCAAGCCCGCCGCCGCCGCCGCAATCGCGTTCTTCTGCCTGCGATCTTGCGCCTGTCGCACGTTGAACGACAATTCCTGGAGGATGGAGGCGTCCGCCCGCAGCACGGCCCCGCCATAGGTGCGCTCCAGCACACCGGTCTCTTCCAGCGCGCTTAGATCGCTGCGGATGGTGACGGCGCTCACCCGCAATTGGGCGGCCAGGTCGGGCACGGACACGCGGCCATGCTGCCTCAACTGTTCCAGGATCGCCCGGCGTCTTTCTTCCGCGAACATCGGCGCTGACATGGCGCGCTTCCTTTGCTCAACAAAACAGTCGAAACCGAACGAAACTCCACAAAGCCTCGCCTGAACCCATTATACACCATTTCGGCCTGGCAACTCGCCGGAGGGATGCGTGCAGCGGACCAGCGCCAGCCGGTTATCAGACCTGATTCCTGGCCTCGCACCCCAAGAGACTATTGACTTTCTTTTTGCAATGTTGTATTGTTATTGCAATCAAAAAGAAAGGAAATGAAAATGCAACTGCCAACCTCGCGGAATGGCCGCTCGCTGGCCACCAGCGGCGTGCAGACCCGCAGCCTGGTCACAGACAAGGCCACCATCAGCCAGGTCAGCCCCCGCGCCTGGCCAGAATGGGATGAGTGGAACGTCCGCACGGAGATATGCGAGGTGGGCCGGCGGCTCTACCAGCATTTCTTCGTCGCGGCGAACGACGGCAACATCTCCGTCCGCCTCAACGAAGACGAGATCATCATGACCCCGACCAACGTCAGCAAGGGGTTCATGAATCCAGAGGACATGATCAAGCTCAGTGTGGATGGCCGCCTGATCGCATCGCGCACAGGGAAAAGCGCCTCCTCCGAGCACCGCATGCACCTGGCGATCTACAGGCACCGCCCGGACATCCGCGCCGTCGTCCACGCCCACCCGCCGACGGCGACCGGGCTGGCCGTCGCCGGCATCGGCCTGGACAGGCCCTTCCTGCCGGAGACGGTTGTCCGCACCGGGCCGTGCCCGCTGGTGCCCTACGCCATTCCCGGCGGCGACGAGCTTCCAGAGTCGATCATCCCTTACCTGCGCGACCACGTAACCCTGCTGCTGGGCAATCACGGCGCGGTGGCCTACGCCCCCACCCTCACCGAAGCGGCGTTCAACATGGAGAGCATCGAGTTGACCGCCCGCATCTACCTGGCAGCGACCCAGGCCGGCCAGATCAACTACCTCACTGAGGAACAGATCGCGGCCCTGCACGCGCGCTACGGTTAACGGCAAGCGCCCTGATGTGGAGGAGGATACCAGGGGTGAGTCGCGGGACTCACCCCTGGCAGTGGCTCCTCTAGTTTAGTTCCCGTAGTGCATGTGCGCGGTGATCGTGCAACTGCTGGTGGCGGTGAAGGTGATTGAGTTGTCACTGCCGGATGCCCCGCAGCCAGACCAGTAGTCCACGTTGCATTTGGGGTCAACGGCGACGGCGTGCGCCGCGATCACAGTCCCCGGCGAGTATCCGCCATCGCAGTTGGGCACGGTGTCAAGCATCGCCGAGCCACCCGTGTATTGGCAGAGGCTCATGTCAATCGCCGCCGTGATGTTCAGGCAGCCTGCACCTGGCGGAGGCGGCGCGCCGCACGTCGCCGGATCCCACAGGCAGGCTCCGTCCGGCGAAGTGACGCACTCGCTGGCCGGGTGCCCGCAGGTGTCGCAGGAGCCGCACGGCCCCCACCCATCGCCCGGAGGCCGGCCAGGCTCACCTGGCGGCACCTCTGGCTCGACGGGGACGACCGGCGGCACGTCGCCTGGCGGCACCTGCGTACAGTCGCCGATGGCCTCCACCTCGGTGGACAGCACCCACAGGCTGAGCGCCGCCTCTCCGCCGGGGATCAGCGACTTGTCAATCTGCCACCACAGGTTGCCCGCCGCGTCAAAATGGTGTCCGATGACCGGGTATTCCACGCCCGCCGTCAGGAAGGCAAACGCGGCCCGATCCAGGCCCGGCCCGACGCGCACCCGTACATCAGCGCGGTTGGTGCGGATCAGGCAGGGGAACTGCTCCTGATCCGGTACTTCCGTGATGTCGAACGGCAGCTCGGCGGCGCAGACCATGCCTTCGGGGTCAAACCAGGGACCGACCACGAACGTATAGCTGCCCGGTTCCAGCCAGTCCACAATGATGCTATGCTGGGCAGGCGAGACGATCACCGGCCAGCCCGGCAGCATCACGCCGCCGCTATCCCGGATGTAGAGGCTGTACCCTTCCGCGTCGGGATAGTCTGTCCACTCGAAGGTAACTGAGGTTGCGGTGCGTGCTGAGATCGTCACTGCGAAGTCCTCGCAGACCGGCAGCCGGCGGATGAACCCCAGCGTGTGCTCGGCCACGCACGGGAACGCCCCGCCCAACTGCACCCGCACGCGCAGCCGCCATGTGTCGGCAGCGCCGCTCGGCGGCGGGAGGGTCGTCGTGAAGGAGGTCGTCCCCGTGCCGAGCAGGACGCTGCCCTGCAGCACCTCGGTCCCGTCCTCCAGAACCTCGAACCACTCCACCACGTAGGCTTCTGCGCCGGGATAGGCCGTCCAGGTCCAGGTCACTTCGCGCGTTTCCGGATCGGCGATCTCGCTGGTGACGGTGAACTCGTCGCAGACCGGCTCGCCGCCATCTGGCGGCGGAACCTCGAACTCCTGGCTGGTCTCCTCGATGCATACAACGTCGTCGCCGATGTAGACGCGCAACACGAAGCGGAAGGCAACATAGTCCTCCGGCAGGAACCAGGTGAACCAGGTAGGATCGCCGGAAGTCCACTCGCCGTGCGTCAGGTACACCTCGCCGCCATCGGCCATGCGACCGTAGACGTACACCGCATAGCCGGTCGCGCCCTCCATAACATTCCAGTTGACGGTCACCCGCAGGGGATCGCGCTCGACCATTACCACCTCGAAGTCGAGGTCGGGGCAACCGCCACTGTCTGGCGGATCGCCGGGAACGAAGCACGACGGGCATTCCTGCGGACCGGTGCCCGTCACGCCGGAGATACCCGCCTGCCCCGGCAGGCAGCCAGGCACGTCCGCCGAGCACGTCACCAGCAGGCGCACATTTCCCGCCTCCAGCAAATGGTCGGAGGACACTTCGACTTCGTAGCGCCCGCTGCGCGGCGTGACCGTCACCCAGTCTTCGAGTTCCTCGCCGCCGCGCAGCAAGGCAACAGTCTGCCCGCGCTGGTCGTAGACCCTGACCACGAACGGGTAGGTAAAGGGCTGCCCTTCGCTCAGATTGGTCACAACGAGCGAGGTGGGGCAGTCCTCAGCCTCGAACCAGAAGAGTAGTGGGTCGGCGGTAGGGATCAGGGTCACCTCCACCGCCTGCCCGAAAATCAACTCTGTGCTGTCCGGCGCGCTCCGCCCCAGCAGGGTCAGCGCGAAGTCGCCGGTTGTGGCGTTCTCGCTGGTGATCCACAGCAGGTAGATGCCGTCGCCCGGCAGCACCGCCGAGAGGTACGCGCCCTGCATGTTGTCGTCGAGCGTGTTCTGAGTACTACTGGCGAGGATCACTCCATTGGGAGCGATCAATTCGGCGCGCAGGTCGAGCGTCCCCGTCCAGTTGTCGGCGATGACAGTGATCACATCGCCCACGCCGCCCTCAAAGCTGTAGGTGACGCGCGGCGCATCTTCCGCGATGGTGCCGAACACCTTCGCGCCGTAGCTGATCGTGCCGCCGCCCTGGGCCTGAGTGGCCGTCGGCGTATGGGACAGTGATCCGATGACCACGAGGATGGCGATCAGCAGGGCGGCGCGCAGCCAGTGGGTGTGTTTGTGTGTCATGGTGCGCCCTCCTTATAGCCCTTCCCAGGGGTTGGCCGCTGGAACGAACTCAACATCAGCGCCGCCGCCGCACAGGAAGCCCTGCGGCATATCGCCGAAGGCTCCGCCGCCAGTAGCTTCGCTGTAGGCATCAACCTCGATCCGGAAGCGGGCATAGTCAGCGGGGAACAACCCGAAACCTGCCAGATGGTAGCTGGTGTGAGTGCCGGGCACGGTGAGGACGCGAATTCCGATCAGCCCGCCATCATCCGCGTAGGCATAGACATGGATCAGATAGGCAGCAGCGCCCGGCGCTGCGGTCCAACTCGCTACAGCGCGGCGCTCCTCGCCCGGCACGATGTCCACGCGCACGTCAATCGAGCACTCTGGAACCAGCCCGTCGAAGGAGAACTGAACCTCGTCCACGCAGATGAGTTCACCAATTTCCAAGCCACTGCCCGCGCGCACGTAGGCCGTGAAAGGCCCCCGTCCCAGGTCAGCGAGGGGGATGGCGTACAGGTGGCTGGTTTCGCCCTCCAGCATTACGGGCGAGTCGGCGAGCATGACGCCCCAGGCATCCAGGATGTAGAAGATGTACCACTCGGCGCCCTCGACGGCGGGCCAGGTGAAGGAGAACGTACTGTCTCCTTCGTGAGTGGCCGTCACCTCGAAGTCGTCGCATAGCTCGCCGCCGAAGTCTTCGCTGAAGCACGGCGGGCACTCCGCCGCCACACCTGTGACCCCCGCAGCCCCGCTCACGCCCCCGCCGACGCAGCCGGGAGCCTGATCCGCGCAACTGATCAGCAGATGAATCGTTCCCTGCTGTTGCGGGTCTTCGGAGAGCACTTCTACTTCATAGCGGCCACTGCGCGCGGGCAGTATCAGGCGATCTTCCACCGCGTCCCCGCCATACAACAGGGCGATCAGGGTGCCCTGCGCGTTGCGCACCTTGACCATGAAGGGGAAGGTAAACGGCTGCCCTTCGCTCAGGTTGGCGACAGTGAAGACGGTCGGGCAGTCCTCAGTTTCAAAGGCGAAGTACTGCGGCTGCGGGTTCAAGGGGACGGTGACATCAAGCCCCTGCCCGTAGAGCAGCGGCGTGGCGATGACCACGCCCCGCCCCTGCAGAGTGAGCAGAAACTGGCCGCTCGTCCCGCTCTCCGCGCTGACCAGCAGCATGTAGACGCCGGTCTGCGGCAAAAAAAGCGCCAGGGTCGCGTCCTGGCTCTCGACGACAAACGGACTGCGCGTGCTACTGCCGGCGTTCTGCCCGTCGGGGGCCAGCAGCGTCACCTGAGGATCGAGCGTGCCGACCCAGTTCCTGACGTGCACCTGAACCAGGTCGCCCGCTGTACCATTGAAGCTGTACATCACTTCGGGGAGATCGGCAGAGACCCTGCCGAGAACCTTCGAGCCGTAGCTGATGCTCCCCCCGCCCTGGGCGTCTGCCACCGGACGTTGGGCCAGCACGGCCCCCGCGATAATCCCGATCAGCAGCACCGTGAGGGCTGCTCTACCCCAACCAGGCCACTGGCGCATGGGCTAGCCTCCTCAAAGCAACTAACTGGCTTTGCACCTCCCCAGTCCAGCCTTTCAACTGGACAGCGGTCGTTTGCGAAATCTGGTACAAATTCATCATACGCTGATCGGCTATCTTGAATCAACAAAGAAGTCGTAAGAGACTTGTAGAGATTGACGCTGCCCCTCCCACCGTTGACGGGGCGCGGCACATAGGGCATGATTGGGGCGCGATCCCATTCCTAGCGAGCGGCCCATGCGTGTCCTGATGCTGTCGAAGGCGTGCGTCGTCGGCACCTACCAGCGTAAGCTCGAAGAGATGGCGGCGCTGCCGGAGGTGACGCTGCGCGTGCTCGTCCCACCGGCCTGGCGCGACGCTGCGCGCGGCGCGTTGCGCCTGGAACGGGCGCACGTCACCGGCTATGATCTGCGCGTCACGCCGATCCGCTTCAACGGCAGCTTTCACCTGCACCATTACCCGCAGTTCGGGCGCGAAGTGCGCGCCTTCCAGCCGGACATCGTGCACATTGACGAGGAGCCGTACAACCTCGCCACCTGGCACGCGCTGTGGCACGCTCGGCGGGCCGGGGCGCGAACCCTGTTCTTCTCGTGGCAGAACATCGCCCGCCGCTACCCCCTGCCCTTCCGCCTGGGCGAGCGTTGGGTGCTGCGCACGGTGAACTATGCCATCGTTGGCACGAAGAGCGCGGCGGAGATCTGGCGGGCGAAGGGCTACACCGGGCCACTGGCGATCATCCCGCAGTTCGGCGTAGACCCGGACGTGTTCGCTCCAGCGGAACGCCCGCGCAATGATGAGACGTTCGTCGTGGGCTTCGTGGGGCGGCTGGTTGAGGAGAAGGGCGGCGCGATCCTGCTGGATGCGCTGGCCCGGTTGAATGGCGCGTGGCGGCTCGACGTGATCGGCGAGGGGCCCCAGCGCGCGGCGCTGGCCGAGCAGGCGCGGCGGCTGGGTATCGCCGACCGCGTTACCTTCGCCGCGCTGCCCTCGACGCAGATGCCGGACTTCTACCGGCGCGTTGACACGCTGGCCGTGCCTTCCCTGACGCGACCCAACTGGAAGGAGCAGTTTGGTCGTGTCATCGTCGAGGCGATGGCCTGCGGTGTGCCGGTTGTCGGCTCGTCGAGCGGGGCGATCCCGGACGTGACCGGCGAGGGCGGGCTGATCGTCCCCGAAGGCGACAGCGCGGCCCTGGCCGACGCGCTGCGCCGCCTGCAAGCAGCACCCGACCTGCGCCGTACTTTGGGAGAGCGAGGGCGGACGCGCGTCCTGGCGCACTACACGCAGGCGCAGGTCGCCGCGCAGACGGTCGCCGTCTACCGCGCGCTGCTGGCGCGCTAGCCGCTGAGTGTGCTTTACTCTAAAGAGCGTAACCGCAGAATGTCTCTGCGCTCTCTGCGTCTCTACGGTTCAGAACCCCCCCGAACCTGACATGCAGCCCTGGCCAGCAGACGCATTGCGCATTGCGCACGGGGAAACGCCGTGTTAGAGTCTCGCTCGATACCGGCAACGCAGGACAGGATCATCATGCTCAAAGCAGTGCTCTTCGACCTGGACCAGACCCTTATGGACTGGAGCCAGGTCGAGCCGTGGGAAGACTACCAGTGGCAGCGTATCACGGCGCTGCTCGACTACGCGCGCCAGACGCTCGACGCTCCGCCAGAGCTAACGCCGGAGACGCTGCTCGCGGCCTTTCACCAGGCGAGCAGCGTGGCCTGGCAGCGCGCGCGTCTCACCCTGCAAGCGCCCAGCGTCAGCGCGGTGCTCGTGGAAGCGCTGGCGGCGGTGGGCGTGTCCGTGCACGAGGCCGACTCGACCGCAGTGCTGCGCGCCTACAGCGGGCGTCCGCCGGCGGGCGAGCGGGCCTATCCCGACGTGCTCGACGTGCTGCCGCAAATTCAGGCGTGCGGCGTCGCGCTGGGCCTGATCACCAACTCCGCGCACCCCATGTACCTGCGCGATTACGAATTGCGCGCGACGGGGATGCTCGACCTCTTTCCGATGTGCCGCCTGTCGGCGGTGGATGTGGGCGTGATCAAGCCGCACCCGGACATCTTCAAATACGGGCTGGACTTGCTGGGCGTCGAGCCGCACGAAGCGGTCTTCGTCGGCGACAGCCTGGAAGCAGATGTCGCCGGAGCGCAGGGAGCGGGCATCTACAGCGTGTGGATCGCTCGCGAGGGCGAGGCAGTGGAGGCCAACGACGAGATCGTGCCGGACGCCGCCATCACCACGCTGCACGAGTTACTGCCGGTGTTGGATCGCTGGTTTCCGGGATGGCGTAACGGGCACGGGCCATGAGCGCGGTCTTTGAGGCAGCGCCCTACCAAAACCTGACTCTCACCGGGCCGATGGGCGTGGGCAAGACGACGGTGGGCCGGGCGGTGGCCCAACGCCTGGGCGCGGAGTTCTTCGACCTGGAGAACGAGATTCTGGCGCGTGAGAGCCAGTCCACCGACGCGATCCGCGAGCTATTCGGCGAGGCGCGCCTGAAGGCGCTGGAGATGACGGCCATCCGCGACCTGACGTTGCGCCGCCACGCAGTGATCGTCGTCGGCGGGCCGGCGGTGCTCGACGAAACGAACCGCGCGCGCCTGGCCGAGGCCGGGCCGATCCTGTGCCTTACCTGCCGCCTCGACGAGATTCTGCGGCGGATGCACGCTGCGCGCGGGGCGTGGTTTCACAACCCGGCCAATCGCGGGGTGCTGCTCAGCCGCCTGAAGCGTGAGATGCGCGTGACGGCGCTCGACCTGCCCAAGCTGGACACGTCGCGGCTGTCCATCGAAGAGACGACGGCGGCGGTCGCGGCCTATTGGCTGGAGCACGCCCGGCTGTAGAATGGTGATCAGTCGTTAGTGATCAGTTGTCAGTTGTCAGCCGTCAGTGATCAGTGGTCGGTTTTCAGTGATCGTTGTCCGCAGTCCGTTGTGGGCGGATGATCAGTTACCGACCGTCAGTGACCATCAGAGGCCGTTTGAAAAGGCCTGCAACCCCACCCTAGATCCCTCCCCGCAGGCGGGGAGGGACTTCAAGAGCAGTTCTTTCTCCCTTCCCTC
>CAYNHD010000002.1:0-33196 GCA_964396775.1 uncultured Thermoflexus sp.
GCATGGCGGGAAGCGTCTTGTTGATCTGATCCTGACGGTATTCGCGCTTGTGCTGCTCTCACCGGTACTCGGGGTAATAGCTGTGCTTGTGCGGTGGAGGCTGGGTTCTCCCATCCTCTTCCACCAACAGCGCCCTGGACTCCACGGCAGGCCTTTCACGCTCCTCAAGTTCCGCACGATGACCGACGCGCGCGACGCGGATGGCAATCTGCTCCCCGACGAACAGCGGCTCACCAGGTTCGGGCAATTCCTGCGCCGCACCAGTCTTGACGAGCTACCAGAGTTGCTCAATGTCCTCAGGGGTGATATGAGCCTCGTTGGGCCGCGTCCCCTGCTCATGCAGTACCTGGATCGTTATACGCCCGACCAGATGCGCCGCCATGAGGTTAGGCCGGGAATCACTGGCTGGGCACAGATCAAGGGGCGCAATGCCCTGTCGTGGGAAGAGAAGTTCGCGCTTGATGTGTGGTACGTTGATCACCTGTCTCTGTGGCTGGACCTCAAGATCATCCTGCTGACCATATGGAAAGTGTTGCGGCGGGAGGGGATCAGCCAAGAGGGTTTCGCAACAATGCCTGAGTTCCTGGGGAGACAGTCGGGCGAAACAGGGGGTGAAGAGTGGGTGCAATCCAAATAGCAGTGTATGGCGGGGGCGGCTTTGCCAGAGAGGTGGCTTGGTTGGTTCAGTCGTGTAATCGAAGCTCACACCGTTATGATGTCGTCTGTTTCATTGATGACAACGAAGCTCTTCACGGAAGCGAATTGAACGGCGTCATGGTAATGAGCCTTGAGGCCGCTCGTGCGCGATTTCCTGATGCCAAAGTGGTCTGTGCTGTTGGTTCGCCGAAAGTTAGGGAGCAGATCGCGCGAAAGGCTGCCGATGTCGGCTTCAGCTTTGAAATCATCATCCATCCCAATGTCGAACGCTCACAGTGGATTGACATAGCTGAGGGTGTGGTAATCTGTGCTGGGAATATTCTCACTACCAATATCACCCTGGGTCGGCATGTACAAATCAATCTGGATTGCACAATTGGTCATGACGTTATACTAGGTGATTTCACTACACTGGCTCCAGGTGTACACGTATCAGGGTGGGTTCATATGGGCAGGCGGGTGCATGTTGGGACAGGAGCTGTAATCATCAATGGCACCAGTGACCATCCGCTGGTCATCGAAGACGACGCTGTAATCGGGGCGGGCGCTTGTGTTACAAAGCGTATTGCGGCGGGGACAACGGTTGTTGGCGTTCCTGCGCGTCCTCTTGAACGGCGTTAGGAAGGGCTTCATGCAAATCCCCATGTCCTCTCCTGACATCACACCTGCGGACATTGCCGCCGTCAACGCAGTGCTCAGCACTCGCTGGCTGAGCATGGGGCCTAAGATTGACGAATTCGAGCAGGCTTTCGCGGCACAATTGGGCGTTCGGCATGCCATCGGCGTCAACTCCGGCACGAGCGGGCTGCATCTGGCCATGATCGCCGCGGGAATTGGCGACGGCGACGAGGTCATCACGCCGTCATTCAGCTTCATTGCCTCGGCCAACTGTGTACTCTACGAGCGGGGCAAGCCGGTCTTCGTTGACATTGATCCCCTCACCGGCAACATGGACTCCTCACGAATCGCGGAGGCCATCACAGAGCGCACGAAAGCGATCATCCCAGTCCATGCCTTCGGCCAGCCCGCCGATATGGACCCGATTCTCGCCATCGCGCGCGTGCACAATCTCCGCGTGATCGAGGACGCCTGTGAGGCCATCGGCGCTGAGTATAAGGGGCGTCGCGCAGGGACGCTTGCTGATGCTGCGATGTTCGCCTTTTATCCGAACAAGCAGATGACTACAGGCGAGGGTGGGATGATCGTCACCGACAATGACGAATGGGCCGCCCTCTTCCGCAGCCTTCGCAATCAGGGCCGGGATGTCTTCGATGGTTGGCTCAACCATACTCGCCTGGGCTACAACTACCGTATGGATGAGATGAGCGCCGCGCTCGGCCTGGCCCAACTGCAACGCATCGAGGAGCTTTTGGAGAAGCGTGCACAGGTAGCCGCGTGGTACAACGAGCGCATTGACGAGATACCCGGCCTGGAAAAGCCATACATCGCGCCGACCACGACCCGGATGAGCTGGTTCGTCTATGTCATCCGCTGCGATGATGGCATTGACCGCAACAACCTGATCGAGTACCTGAAGGAGCAGGGCATCCCCTCCCGCGCGTATTTCACACCGATCCACCTGCAACCTTTCTATAAGGAACGCTTTGGCTGGCAGCGCGGCGATTTGCCAAATACCGAGAAAGCCGGTGACACTTTTCTGGCGCTTCCCTTCTCCAGCGTGATGACTGAAGAGCAGGTGGAGTACGTCTGTGAGAAGCTGCGCGAGGGCGTGGAGAGATCGAGCTGATCCTCAGACCGGCTAACAAGTACAGCGATGAAAGTGAGCTCACCGACAGGTGGGCTCATTTTCGTTAGCACAAACAAAAGATGGCTACGCTGTCGGCTTTGTGCCCAATGGCGGCGGCAGATTCAAATTGCAGTGCATGCACCGGCTCATCCTGCAGCCGGGTCCGGACGAAGTGACCGACCACATCAACGGGTGTATGCTCGACAACCGGCGGGCCAACCTGCGCATCGCGACTCCGCAGCAGAACGGACAGATTCGCGAGTACGCCTCGCTTCCACGGTTCTGTGTATGGGGCTTTCGAGCAGGCCGTTCTTCGCCTGCACCCGCTGTCCCAGCGCTGAGATCGCCGCCGTACACCGACGGTCAGAATTGCGCCAGACGGGGATAGTGACCGGACCGGACGAGATACGTCCGGCCAGCGTGAAAGATGCCAGAGGAGGACGTGGCGATGGGGGAGACGCAGGCTCCAACCTCTATCGCCCGATCTCATGCGGTCCATCGCCCACGATCTGCATGGCGCGCGAGGGGACCAGTAGGTTCATCTGCCCAGATGGCGTGCTCAGTACCACCGGGCGCGCAACCAGTCCCGGGTTATACACGAGGAAGCGCGGTTCGGCCGGGATCGGGCGCAGTTCCACACAGGGGACATCCAGGCAGAGACACAGGACATCGGCCTGGTCCGCCGAGCCAAGCCCGTCAAAAAGCAGGGCGCTCCAGAAGACCTCGCCGGTGCCGTACAGCTCCTTGCCCAGCTTTGCCGTGTGGGTGAACTCGGCGGTGGCAAGGTCTTCATAGGGGATGTGGGCGCACGGGCCGCGTCGTAGCTCAGCGGGCAGGAACGGATCGAAGAAGGCGTAATTGTGGCAGCGTTGAAGGTTGGCGACGGTGGCCATCAGCGCCGCCGGCCCAATCCCTGAGCGAAGCAGCTCCGGCCAGGCGAGCAATACCTCAACGTTCTCCTTGTATGCCGGGTAGCACAGGGAGGCGCACGCCTGAAACATGCCTCGTGGATCGTAGAATGGCACAGCGGGATCGCGGCTCCAATAGACCATCCGCAACGCCAGCCGGATGAAGTCCTCGGCATACCGTGCCCAGTCCCAGGCAGAGTCGTAGCTCTGGCGATGCAGATAGGCGGCGCTGGCGGCGGCAAACGAAAGCTGCTGCGGCTCGTGCGTGAGCTGATGCGGCGGAAGCTGGTGCAGCACGCGCAAAGCCTGGGCGGCCTCGTCCAACCAGCTCCCCGCTCCGCCATCAAGCTGATGGGCGATCACGCACCCCGCCGCGTACAACCCCCCTACACTGGCATTCAGCAGACTGGCCCGCGGTCGCCAGTCGGACGCATCGGCGAAGAGCGGGAACAGGTAGCCGGTGTTATGTGCCAGATACCGCGCGCCGCATATCGCCCTGAAGAACATCTCCCGCAGGGTTTCGTCCCCCGTCAGATGAGCCACCCAGGGCAGCTTGATCAGCGCGTTTTCCAGGAAATACCAGGTATCCATGAAGCTGTCACCGTCGCGCGGCGGGAAGCTGTTGCTGACGAAGTCCCACTGCGGGCGGTCAAAGAGGGGCAGCGTCCGGCGCAGACGATCAACCAGGGCATCGGCGTGCGGGCTGGGGTGATACTGGCGCCACAGCAGCAGCGGCCACAGCACGTCGAGCTGGGTCATCAGCTCGAAGCCGCGCTGCTCATCTCGGCCTACAGCCGAGCTCCCGCGCACATAGGCGCGCAGACCCGTGTGACCCTCCACCGTCACCCAACAGGCATCGTGCGACAGATCGTTCAGCGCCTGTTCGGCCATCGCCTGCCAGGGGATCGCATCTGGGGGCACGCTGGGCGCTGGATCGAGCAGCGGAGCCAGCATATCGGTCAGTACGCGCTGTGCATCCCAAGGAGAGGGAATCGTGGTACGGCGGCGTTGTGCGAACCACCAGCGGAAGCGATGCTCGCCTGGGCCAAATGTGAAGAGCACATCCGGTGCGTTAGGCAGAAGTCCCAATCCGTATTTCCCTGCTGGACGATAGGTCGTGACTTCGCGCACCGTGAAGTTGTAGAAGCGGGATGGTGCCCACAAGAAGGCATCGCCGGGGAAGTAGCAGACGCTCTCGGTGTGCGTCGCGTGATCGTACAGGTAGCCAGCAGCGAGATCGTTTCCCGGCAAGCCCTGCTGATTGACCGTTGGCGCGCGCAATATCGTTTGACGCCATGTGTCCGCCTGTCGGTCGTTCAGATTATCCAGTGCCCCTATCCAGAGGATCATGGCTGGACTGAGGTCGAGACTTTGTTCGATTCGCAGCACTGTGTCCAGCCAGAATCCGCCCGCCTCTGGTACTACCTGCGTGCGCCACTGCAACCCAGGCAGCGCGCCAGCCAGAGAATCCATTCCGGCCTCCGTCGGCCTGAGGCTGTCCACGGCGCGGAAACCCGCTACCGACGCCGGCTCCCAGGCAGAACCGTGGCGCACGCTGGTCACCAGCACCCATTCGTCTCCCTCGGCACGCATGATGCCCAGCCGCATATCGTCGCTTTCATGCCAGTGCATGGTTGTAGCCTCACTGCGCTCCGGCTGTGCGCCGCATCTCGTCGAAGAATGGGGTCGAACCCTGCCGGACACAGGCCGCGGCATAGACCAGCATGGCCGCCGACCACGTTTGCCAGTCTTCGCCGCGCGGCACGCCGTCCGCCGCTGAGAACCACTCATTGAAGCCGAAAGCCAGTCCGAGCCTGCGCGCTGGACGGACTGACTCAGCCAGGGCCGCCAACTGGCGTTGGGCCAGTGCCCGCTCCCCGATGGCTACCAGCGCGGCCACGTACCACCCGCCGATGAACGGCCACACCCCGCCATTGTGGTAGTCGCCCGGCCGGTTGTACGCCTCATAGCGAGGGTGCCAGTCCGGGTCGTGGCGCTGGATCGCCGGGATCAGGCACGGCGGCAGATCTCCGCTCAGCATGCCAGCGGCCCGCAGGGCGGCACACTCGTCCGCGATCCAGGCGACGATGGCACGGGCTTTCTCAGGAGTCGCCAGCCCGAACAGTATGGCCAAGCAGTTGCCCAGCAGATCGAACCTGGCGCTGTGGTGAACCTTGTAGGACCACAGAGCGTAATGGGGCCGGTCCGGCAGGGCCAGCCCTTCCAGGACGTGCGCGGGCTTGCGCTCATCCCCGATCGCTGGCAGATTGATCCGCTCGCGCAGCAGGCTGCTCTGTGCACCCTGTCCAAACAGCCGCAGCGCAGCGTAGACCAGCGCGTTGACGTACAGCCCGTAACCAAGCACCCACTGCTCGTCGCGCCAATCGCTGGTGGGCTGCTGCGCGATCATCACCCGATCATCCGGACTCTGATAGGCCAACCAACGCAGCGCGCGATTCGCGGCCTCCTCCAGGAAGATCGTCTCGCCCGAATACTGGCGGTAGAGCGCCAGCCCGATCAAGAACAGGGGCGTCGTGTCGCTCGATCCGCGATCGCGCGAGTCATTGACCAGACCAGGTATGTGTCCCAGCGGGGACTGGTTCTCGGCGAGAGTCTCCAGCACGCGGCGCAGCGAGAGGATCAGATCGGGGTCGCCCGAGACGAGAATGCCGGGCGCGGCGATCATCAGGTCGCGTGTGTAGGGTTCGGGATAACCCCAGCCCGCCGTGCGAGGGAGCGAGCCGTCCGGGCCTTGCGCGTTGTGACGGAGCACCGCGAGTGCGGCCTGGACGGCCTCCTCAACCACCTGACTTGACACAGCGCCTCCATTCTCAGAGCCGCACGGCCACCGTCTGGCCGCTGGCGCAGCTCTCGGTTGCTGCCAGGGCGACAGCCAGGCTCGATAGCCCGTCGTCCGGGGTGACGGTTAGCGGCGCGTCCCCACGAATGGCCGCCACCAGGTTGCGCACCCCTGCCTGGATGGCGCGCCGGTAATCACCCTGGCGATCGAGGGCCTCCACATGCCCCTCAATCCGCCCAGCCAGAGTCTCGGTTGTGCCACCGTGCGCGAAGAGGGCGCGCTCGCCTTCATAGCGCTCCAACACGTCGAGATGCTCTCCGAGCAGCCCCTGAAGCACGGCCAAGCCGGAATTGTCTACCAGCCCGGACAGCGTAAGATGCGTTGGAATCCAGCCGGACAGGGTAACATGCCCGCGCGCGCAGGCGATGCGCATCGTTGTCTGCTCGATGCGCCCGATCTGGGTGAAGCTGTGGTAGAACGTCGCCAACACGCGGTCCTGGTAGCGGACTGTGGCGCTCACCCGGTCAATGCGGCCGTCGGCGCGCGACTGGGCGGTGCCGGCAGCGGAGTCCGGCGCGCCTCCTGCTAACTGGTTACAGATGTCGAAGAAGTGCACGCCGTGCTCAACGTGAATCCCGCCGCTCTGCGTCGGGTCCCAGAACCAGTGGTCGGGCAGCAGCGTGTCATCGGTGGCGAAGTTCTCCAGCGAGAAATGCTGCAGCGGGCCGAGCGAGCCGCTGTGGACGATCTGCGCCGCGAGCCGGTGCAAGGGGTGAAAGCGCAGCACGTAGTCGACGGTGAGGCAGACGCCGGCATCGCGTGCGGCTCCGATAGCCAGACGGGCATCCTGCAGCGACGTGGCGAGTGGTTTTTCGACAAAGATGTGCCTGCCGGCCCGCGCCGCTTCAATTGCCATCGGGGCGTGCAGGTACGGCGGGGTGTTGATGGCGACGATGTCCACGGCAGGGTCGGCCAGCAGGTCGCCGAAACGTGTATACACGCGCGCCCCGAACGGTGCTGCCTTCTGCGCGCGTTGCGGGTCGCTGTCGGCGGCAGCGACTACTGCGATCTCCGGCATCTCGGCAAAAGCAGCCAGGCAGAAAAGGCCAAAGCCGCCCACGCCAACCAGCCCCATTCCCAACGAACGCTCGGCCATAGCAGCTCTCCGATTATCCCTGGGCGAAGGCGCGCACGTCGGCCTTACTGACCGACGCGACGGCCATGACGTGATCGCCACCGCCGTAGTAGATATGGTAGGCGTCGCTGGTTTCGAAACCGCCGCAGGTGAAGACGACATTGGGCACGTCGCCCCATTGCTCGAACGGTCCCAGCGGGCAGAGGATCGGATCATCCTGGCGCTTGAGAATCAGCGCGGGATCGCGCAGGTCGTGCAGGGCAACGCCTAGACAGTAGACGCGCTCCTCGTTGTACCCGTGATAGAAATTGAGCCACCCCCACTCGGTCCTGAAGACCGGGCCGCCCGCGCCGATGCGCACGCTGTCCCATTGGCCGGCCCGCGGCTGCATGATGGGCCGATGATCGGTCCAGTGCAGCAGATCGTCGGAGTAGGCCAGCCAGATGTCGGGCGGGCGGCGGTGGAACATGGCGTAGCGCCCGCCGATCTTCTCCGGGAACAGGACCGCGTCCTTGTTATCCTCGTCGGGCAAGACGATGCCCAACCGCTCCCAGGCGATCAGGTTTGTGCTGCGCGCCAGCGAGACACGGGTGCCATGCGGCGAATACGCTGTATAGAGCATGTAGAACACCCCGTCCAGTTCGGTGATTCGCGGGTCTTCCACGCCGAAGGATTCAAACTCGTTGGCTGGCGCCAGCACTGGCTCCTGCAGGCGATTGAAGTGGTAGCCATCGGTGCTGATCGCGCAGCCGATGCGCGAGATGCGGTCTAGCCCTTGCGCGCGGTAGTGCATGTAGATCAGGCCGTTGAAACGCACTATCGCCGCGTTGAAGACATTGTCCGTCTCCCAGGCATTGAATGGGGAAGGGACCAGGAGCGGATTGCCCGGATAGCGCGTCAGTGTCAAGCTCATGATTGCTCTCCTTTTGCAGTTGCGCTGGGCAGTTTGCCGTAGGTGGTCAGGCGTTCGACCACGGCCCGGCTGCCCAGCAGCGAGGCGAAAGTGGTGAAGAAGACGGCAACCGGCAACATGGTCAGCAAGCTGAGAACCAGCGTCAAGGCCGTTGCGCCCACCAGCACGAAGGTGAAGAGCGGATTGGCCAGCGTTAGAAAAAGCGCATTCTTCAGCGCGAGACCAAGTCGTTTCTCCTGTTGCTCGATCAGCAGCGGCCAGGTGTAGAACTGCATGGCAAGCCACAACGCCCCGGCGGTGACGAAGAGCACCTGAATGACGCCCCCCAACACGCCCCCGATTGCGCCGTAGAAACGGAAACCCACAGCGAAGACCACGACGGCAGCGATGTTGAGCAGCGCCCAGCGATAGCTCGCCCAGGCGTAGCGCCGCATCCCCTGCCAGAAGTCGCTGAAATGCGCGCCGAGTCCATGGGCGATGCTGTGGGTGACGACATAGATGCCGGCAGTCGCCGGTGGCAGCAGGATCACGGTCAGGCTAAGCGCCAACCACATGAAGTTCATGAAGGCCAGCCCGACCATCCCGTTATACCAGTCGCGGACAGTCTCCCAGAAGACGTCCAGTGCCGTGTGCATTACGGCTCCTCGACAACGGTCACGTCGCCCATTCGCGTGTCGTAGGTGAGCGTCAGCCGCGCGCCATCCGGTCCCTCGAACACGCGCTGCGCGACGACCGGCTGGATCAGGAAACCATCAACATCCACGCGGCGCAAGGGTTCCAGTCCGGCGTAGGTCACCTGCAGGACATGCCCACCCGCGTCGAGAGTCAGCGGGCCGTCTCCCACCAGGTCGAGCCAGAGATAGCGGCGGTCCGGGGCAGTGTTGGCAGGGACGATCATCGGATCGCCGCCGTCAAGGGTGACACCGATGGCCAGCGCACGGCTGCTGCTCTCCAGCACTTCCGCTACGCCGCCCATAGCGTCCAGGTCGCTGAGATCGTTCACCAGGATCAGCTTTGCCAGATTCGACGCGGTATCAGGGTCAGCCCCGGTCAAGTCCAAAAACGAATCGCCGCCGATGCCGCGCCCAACTTCTAACCCAAGCGTCTTGCCTGCCGTCACGGCGCGCGTCCGCAGCGAGACGAAGGGCAGCTTCGCTTCGTAGATATAGCCGTCGCCGGTCGCGAACGGTTGCCATGCCAGTTCGGCATTGGGGAGCCAGGTGGAGGTGATCCAGTCCCACACCTGCGGGCCTTGGGGCGTCTGGGCCAGGGTGAACTTCGCGCTCAGACGTTGGCCGCGCCCCTCCCCATCCAGATAGACCCACAGCGCATCGTAACTCCACACCGACGGGCCGATCTCGGGCTGTTCGAACACCGGATCGCGGACCGTCGCTGCCAGATAGAGATTCTCCTCATCCCACATGACCTGCACATCGAAGCTGTCCACGTCCGGGCCACGCCAAAGGGCTGCGCCACGCAGGAACTGGCGCTGCGTGTTGGCGGAGAACAGCGGCACATCCGCCCATTCGTCGAGCACGGCATCAATCGTCGGGGGCGCCGGCGCGCGCAGGGCGACCAGCGTCGTTTCCTCGCTGGCGATGGCCTGGCGCTGGTGGGCGACATAGAGCCGGTACTCACCCGCTTGTGGCACCTCAAACGGGACTTCCAGCACATCGCCCGCGCCCAGGCTGATGTACCGCCCAAAGCTGAAGTACGCCTCGCCAGTCCAATCGCGCTCGCGGAAATCGGGCTTGCCCGCAATGGGCGTGCCGAACTCGGCCTCCACGCGGACGTAGGGTCGCACGGCGACTTCTTTGTAGTCGAGATAGCGTGCAGCGAGGGGGTCTTGGTGGACGGTCAGCAGGGCCAGCAGCGCCTCTATGGTTGATTCGGCGCCCGCGTTGCGGTTGACGCGCCACGCCACCGGCCCGTCAAGGCCATCGAAGCAGCGCCCGGTTTCGGGATCGTAGACGGCAACGCCCGCCATGTTGTTGCCGAAGAACCACGACGCGGCCAGCCCGGCGTAGTGCGCCCATTTCTCCTCGCCCGTCGCCCGATAGAGGGCCATGTATCCCTGCACCAGCATGTCAGTCCCATAGGCGATCTGCCCCAGCCGGCGGGGCAGAATCCCCATCTCGCTGATCGGCTCAAAGGCGAGTTGACGCAGCATGAACGTCTCCCCTTCGAAGGCCGCCGAGTCGATCCAGTCCTGGCGGTTCAGGACAGCGCCCGCTTCGGCCAGCGCGTGCACCATATGGCTGCCCCAGGCATGCCAGTAACCGGGCGCGTTCGTGGTGACCGGGTGCATGCCGAAAGGATAGGTGGCGCTGTCCCCGAGGACGTACTCGCTGATTCCACTGGCGACATGCTCGATCAGCGCCTGCGTCGCGGGATTGGGGTTCGCTCGGTAGTAGCTAGTCAGCGCCAGCACCATCACCGCGGAAACATCGGACGCACCCCCCGGAATCCAGGCCGGAATCGAGAAGCCGTGAAGCGGGCTGTACACGCCAGAGTTGTGCAGTACCTCAGCGGCGAGTGCCTGCTCGGTGAGCAGGTAGGCAGCCTGCAAGTCAGCGGCATAGGCGGGGTCAACTTCGGCGAAGACACGATAGCCTTCGGCCAGCGCCCACAGCCCGCGCATGGCCCACCAGCCAGTGAGCGTCTTGTAGCTGGTGCGACCCTGGGTGTTGATCGCGCCGTCGGCGTCAGTCACGAAGTTGTAGAACCAGCCGTCGTCCGTCTGCATGTAACGCACGAAGCCCAGGCACAGCCGCGCCTGCTCCAGCGCCCGCGCATCGCCGGTCTGCTCGTAATACGCCAGGTAGACTAGGCCCGCGCGGGCCACGTCATCTACCGCCGCAATGCCTTCGCCGGCTGCATCCACCCACTTGTATTCGGGATATTCGGAATAGATGTGAACGATGGCTACCTCTTGGTCGCCAAACGTCACCGGCTCGGTGAGGAACAGCAGGTGACTGAGGTTCACCAGACCATGACGCATGGTGCTCTCCTGGGCACGGACCGGCGGCGCGCCTGTCGCTGAGGCGAGCGGCGCGGCCAGGACCACAGCCAGCAACAGGATGAGCGAAATGCGCGGCAGGGGCACCTGACCCCCGCTGCCGGAGAGCATGAGTTGTCGAACAGCGCGCATCGCCTCTTATCCCTTCACCGCACCCACGTTCAGCCCTTCGATGAAATAACGCTGCGCCATGAAGAACAGGACCAGGATCGGCGCGGCCATCATCGTCGCCATCGCCATCATGTAGTGCCATTTGGGCGCTTCCTTAGACAGGGACTGCTGGAAGAACTGGATTGACAGGATCAGCGGAAACAACTGCGTCGTGTTCAGGTAGATCAGCGGTCCTTCAAAGTTGTTCCAGTTGCCCTGGAAGGCCAGCACGCCAATCGCCAGGAAGGCCGGCTTGACCAGCGGCAGCATCACGTAGAAGAAGATCTGCACGGGGTTGGCCCCGTCAATGAGCGCCGCCTCGTCCATCTCGCGCGGGATGGTGAGGAAGAACTGGCGGAGCAAGAAGATATACGCGGGACCCCAGGCCGTCCAGGCCGGCAGGGTGAGGGGATCGTAGGTGTTCAGCAGACCGACCTCGCGCCAGATGAGAAAGGCGGGCACGCGCGTCAGAACGCCGGGAATCATCATCGTGGACAGCATGATGAAGAAGATCACGTCGCGGCCCTTAAAGCGAAAACGCGCGAACCCGTAGGCGACCACAGCCGCGCTGAACATCTCGGCGAACATGGCCAGCACAGTAATGAACAGCGTGTTGCCGATGATGCGCCAGAAGGTCAGGCCCGGCGCGATGCTGCCAAGCTGCTCCCATGCGTTCCAGTAGTTTTCAAAGGCTATCGGGTCGGGAATCCAGCGTGGCGGCCATTCGAAGAGCTGCTTCTCGATCTTCAGCGAGGTGGATACCATCCACAGGAAGGGAACAAGAATCACCACCGCGCCGATCAGCAGCAACCCGTAGATGACGGTCCGGCTGACGATCGACTCGATGCGCCGGCGGCGCGCAAGCGGATCGTAGGTGAGCTTTTGGACGGAGGCTCTGGTGGTCATGCTTTGGCTCCTCCTGGCTCTCGTTCGCGCGCGCCCTCATAGAAGACCCATGCCGTCGAAGAGCGGAAGACGATCAGCGTGACGGCGATGATGAGGACGGCATACAGCCAGCCGACTGCCGAGGCATAGCCCATCCGGCCAAAATTGAAGGCCTCGTTGTATAAGAACCAGTTCACAAACCAGCCGTCTGCGCGGTCGGTGGGGATGAATGCCTGTTCGGTGAACAACTGCAGCGCGCCAATCACGCCCATGATCAGCGTGTAGAACAGCGTCGGGCTGAGCATGGGGATGGTGATGCGCCGGAACTTGACCAGCGTGCCGGCGCCGTCAATTGACGCGGCTTCATACAGGTCTGGCGGGATGTTCTTAAGCCCGGCCAGCAGGATTACCGTATTCGCGCCGAAGACGCCCCACAAGCTCATGATCACGAACGACGGCAGCACGAGGTCTTTGTCGGTGAACCAGCCGAGCGGCTCGGAGCCTGTCAGGCTATAAATGGGGCCGAGCGCCCAGTTGATCAGCCCGCGATTGGGCGCGAACAGCCAGAACCACAACAAAGCCACCGCCGCCGCGGGGAGCACTGCCGGCAGGTAGTACAGGGTGCGCCAGTAGCCCACCCCTTTTACCCTCTGGTTGAGTAGCAGCGCGACCCCCAGCGCGCCGGCCATCCCAAGCGGAATCGACAAGGCCGCGTAACGCAGGGTCAGCCAGATGGCCTTCAGCAGGTAGATGTCGCTGGCCGCGATCACGTAGCGCTTGTCGCCAATCACAAAGCTGTCCAGCTCGCGGTAGCGCACGACGTCCGGCCCGGCAGCGCCAAGCTGGCCGAGTCTGGCTATTGAGACGCGCTCATCCTTGTCGAACGTCACGATCTTAATGGATAGCGCGCGTTTGTAGTTGAAAAGCGGGTCTTCCAGCGACCTGGGCCGGTCCCAGAGTATGTTGTACTCAGTGAACCCCAGATAGAACGAGAGCAGGATCGGGAAGGCCGTCAGCAGGATGCGCCCGACCAGCCAGGGCGTGATCAGTGCAAAACCGGTCGCCGCCTCGGTTTTGACGCCCAGTTTGCGCAGGCCTTTGTAGGTGAGGTAGATGATCAGAGCTAGGACCAGAGCCGTGCCAACGTAGCGCAAGAACGTTGGGTAATACGAGTTGAAGGCTCCAGGATCGCCCATGGTCTGGCCTCCTTGATTCCAGACATACAGGAGCGGGGCGCCCCGCTCCTGCATAGCAATTCCCTCGGTCGAAAGGTCCTATTGAGAGGCCAGCACGTCTTCGAGCAGGATACGCGCGTCGGGGGCCAGCGCTTCGGCGGCATCCTCACCGCTGAAGGCCGGGTTGAAGTAGTCTCCCCATAGCACGCCCATGAACTCGCTGAAGCCGGGGAACAGCGTGAAGCCGCGCATGTAGGGTACGGCGGCGATGATATCCGCTGCGTTGGCCTCCTTGCGCGGCTCAGACGCGACGAGGTGCTCGACATTCGCCTGCGAGATGCGCGGCGAGACGATCTTCCAGTGATGGATGCCTTCGGTCAGCAGGACCAGCGCCTCGTAGGCCTCTTCCGGGTAAGCCGTATTGGCGTTGATGGCCGTGGCAGCGATCCAGGCGAAGGTGGTGTTCTCGCCGGTGACATTGCCCTTCGGTACTGCCGAGACGGCGACATCCAGGCCTTCGACGCGATCCAGGTCATCCGCGGCGCCGCCCATGAACATGGCCACGCGGCCTGCCTTGAACATCTCGCCGAAGCCTTCTTCAGCGATGGTCTCCTGGCTTGGGCAGCATTCGACATTGTAGATCATGTCGGCGTAGAACTGCACTGCCTCGACCACCGCCGGATCGTCCACCGGGGCCTGGGTCAGATCGGCGCTGACAATGTCGCCACCATTACCCCAGATCCAGATGTAGGGTGGCGGCCAGCCATTCAGGGTGAAGCCATAGTGTGCCTCGTTAGTGAGGGCGACCGCCGCGGCCCTGAACTCGTCCCAGGTCCAGTCTGGCGTGGGATAGGCAACGCCCATCTCGTCGAAGATGCCCTTGTTGTAGAACAACACGACCGGCTGGGCGATCCAGGGCAGCCCGTACACGCCGTCACTCAGCGCAACGGTCTGCCAGACGCCGGGGAAGTAGTCATCCGGGTCGGCGACAGCGCGCTCGTCGTTAGCCAGGAATTCGGAGATATCGAGCAGTACGCCTTCCCAGGCCCAGGGCATGTGATCCTGGTCCAGCCACATCAGGTCAGGGCCAACCCCGCCGGCCAGCGCGGTCTGGAGCACCGTGTAGTAGTCCGCCGGCTTCGGCTCGTGGATGATCTGGAAGGTGTCCTGCGAAGCGTTGACCTCATCAATGATCAGTTGGAGCTCGGCGGCTTCCTCGACGCCTGCCCAGGTGGTGATCCGAATGGTCACTTTGTCTTGCGCGCTGGAGGAGGGAGCGGGCAGCAGGGCTACGATGACCGCCAGCAGTACAATCACACGCGCAATCCTCAACATCCTAATCTTCTCCTCTATGCACTTGGACTCTTGCGATAAACGGACTGAAGCGGAATTGTCGGAGCGACCTGTTGCCTCCCTCCTTTCTACCCATTCGAGGGCCTTTGATGGGGTTCCTCCGGAATGCAGCCGCAAGATCGTCGCACGATCAATTCTGTGCTCAGGCGGAGATGAAAGCCGGCCGCTGTCCGACGTTCAATGCGGTCAATCAGCCGGCGGGCTGCCTGAATCCCGGCCTCGTGCCAGAATACGCGTACTGTAGTGAGGGGGGGATCATGGAGCGGGGCCCATCCTACGTTGTCGAACCCGACCACAGCGATCTCCTCCGGCACGCGGATACCGCGCTCTTTGCAGGCCCGGATCGCGCCAATCGCGGTGGCATCATTGACTGCGACGATGCCTTCAAGATCGGGAAACCGTTCCAGCGCTTCAAGCATCGCCCCATGCCCCTGGTACATCGTCGTGTCTTCCTCGAAGATCACGCGCGGTGTCTGCTCGATCTCGGCCAGGGCATTGGCATATCCCTGGCGGCGCTCGCGACTGCTGAGCCAGTCGGAAGGCCCGGAGATAAAGACGAGGCGACGCAGTCCGTGGGTCTGGATCAGGTGGCGGGTGATAGCGTAGGTCCCGCCCACGTTATCACATAGCACACTATCGATCGGGGTCTCGCTGAGTTGGTTATCGACCAACACGATCGGGATATCGCTGCTGGCTAGCTGGACAATGAAGGATGTCTTCAGGGCCGGGCCAACCATGATGAGGCCATCAGTTCGCTGCTCGCTTACAAGCGTCATACGTAGCGCATCTTGCATCACAGCCTTGTCCACGAAAGTGGTGATGATGTGGTACCCGCGCTCGCGCGCTTCCTGGTCAGCACCCTGCAGCGTTTCATCCGGGAAGCTGGTGATCGGTTCTTGCGGAGGACGGTCTGACAGGACGACGCCGAGGGTGTAGGTGCGCGAGGTGGCGAGTCCTTTGGCATTCATGCTGGGCGCGTAGCCGATTTCGCGCGCGATCCGCAGGATTTTCTCGCGGGTTTCCGGATTGACCCCAGCACGGTCATTCAGCGCACGTGATACTGTGGCGGTCGAAACGCCCGCTTTCTTGGCAATGGCTTCCAGACTTGGTCTCATGGCAAGTGGCTCCTGAAGGCTTCGCGGTATAGAACGTGCGACACACTTGTCTGCACGATGCAACCGAGCCACTATACCGCACTCACGTCATGAAAACCTAACGCAAGCGCTTGCAATCATCATACGACGAGGCCCTGATACTGTCAAGCAGAACGGGTGTGCATCTGGGGTGAAGAACTGAATCCAGGCGAGAAAAAGGGCTGTGGTGGGTCCTTCAGAAATCCGACCTCGTTTTCCCGTACTCTCAAGAAACTCCATATAGCCGTGATATGAGGCGGGATCGGGCCGGAACCTGTTGCCAGAACGGCCGAGCAAGCCCAAGCGCAACCTGCCCACGCCGCCTCCTGTGCCAGGGCCTCTCCGTTACGAAAGCCCGCTCGGGCTGGTGACTGATCCCAGGGACAAGTGACCGAGTGGGCGATCATGGATGAGCTGGACGACGACAGGGCTGATGAGGAGGAGGAATCGGAGGTAGAAGAGGCACATTGGGGCTGGGGTGGGACGATCCGCCGGACGATGATGCGGGGGAAGATGCCTGGGATGACGATCTGCTCGATCCATCCGGAGAGGGGTAGTAGATCCGCGCAGTCACGATTACACCGATCTCCTCCACAGTCAGGCTGCAAACAGGCGGTTTAGCCAAGAGCGGCAGCCTGTGCGCAGAGCGCCAGGTTGGGGCCAATTTCCACCCTCAAATAGCTTCTGATAAGTGTTCGAATCGGAAGCTATTCTCACCTTCGTCTGACCCGCAAGCCCTCGTCCGTCAGCGCGTTAGCCACGCTTCCTTCGCAGCAATTCTCAGCACCAAGCCGTATTCTGTGGCAAGATAAGCGTGCACGAACAAGAGTTCTGTTGACGCGCGATCGACTCTCCCCAACCCCCATACCACTTCGCCGTGCAGCTCGCCCACAGCGCAAACGGCGCGCGCAGAGGGTGCTGCACTGCCCGCCCTCATCCATCACTCAGGAGCATCCCATGACCACTCACCAGCGCCAGGATGAGCGAGGGTTCCATCACCGACCGGGTGCGCGTGCTGGGTGGGGAAGTGGGTCTGGAGGGCTTGAGCGCGCACGACTGCCGCCACTACTGGGCGACGTACTGGGCGCGTAGGGTGAATGTGCTGCGTCTGCAGGAAGCGCGCGGCTGGAGCAGTCTGGCCATGCCTCGGCGTTAGGTGGAAGACAGCGAGATCGCCAACGAGGGGATGGCGTAGGGGACGCACGACTCTCGTGTGGCCGCGACCGGCGCTGTCGCCTGATTATGTTCAAGTCTGGGCAGTCATTCCTTTCTCCACAGATCACGAAGCACGGCCCGAATACCTGCGGAGACATGTTTGCTGCCCACAACCACGCAGCACACAGAAGCTGGCCAGGACAGGAGTGAAGACTGCACACCATTAACGACGCAACCGACGTGCTCTAGACCTGCCAGAGAGCGCGATATAGTGCAGACTGACCGTCGCCACATCTCCCACACCAGCCAGCTCATCAGCGCGGCGGCGAACATACCCGGTGCCCAGACGCCAACAAGATCGAATAATGCTCCTCCTATGGCTGGGCTGATGGCCCGCACGAAGCCGAGGAAGGACCCCCAAGCTGACCAGCAGAATCGGGCGGCGACCGACGCGATCGGAGATGCGCCCTAAGACCGGCGCGCCGATCATCTGCCCGGCGGCATACGAGGCCACCAGCAGACCGACCACCGTGCCGCTGGCGTTGAACGTCTCGGCATAGAAGGGCAGCAGCGGCAGGATCAGGCCAAAGCCCAGCATGTTGACAAAGACGACGGCGAAGATGGTCAGCAGTCGATGTCTCTGCATGCAGGCTCCCGTCGCAAGATCGAGCGTTCTGGCTCTCAGGTAGTCAGGTCAGATCGTAGCGAAATACGGTCTCAATGGCATCTAGCGCCTGGTCCAGGGCTGGACCGCTGTGCGCCAGCGCCGCGAAGCCGGCCTCGAAGGCAGATGGCGCCAGGTAGACGCCGCGCGCCAGCAGTGCGTGAAAGAACGCAGCATAACGCCGGGCATCACTGGTCTTCACCTGCGTGTAGTTGGTCACCGGCCCCTCATTGAAGAACACCCCGAACATCGTCCCGGCCCAGGCCGTCTGCACAGGAATACCTGCCGCGCCCGCGCCGCGCTCGATGGCGTCGCGCAGGACGCCGGCCACCGCGACGATGCGCTCAAAGACGCCCGGCTCGCGCAGCGTGCGCAGCGTGGCCAGGCCCGCCGCCATAGCCAGGGGGTTGCCGGAGAGCGTTCCTGCCTGGTAGACCGGCCCGGCGGGCGCCACCTGCTCCATGATCTGGCGTCGCCCGCCGTAGGCGCCCACCGGCAGGCCCCCGCCGATCACCTTGCCCAGCGCGGTCAGGTCGGGCAGCACGCCATACGCGGCCTGGGCACCCCCCAGCGCCACGCGAAAGCCGGTCATCACTTCGTCGAAGATCAGCAACGCGCCATGCGCCGCCGTCAGGTCGCGCAGCCCCTGCAGGAACCCGTCGGCAGGAGGCACGACGCCCATGTTGCCGGCCACCGGCTCAACGATCACGGCGGCGATCTCGCCGGGAAACTGCTCGAACAGCGCGCGCACAGCACCCAGATCGTTGTAAGGGGCAGAGAGCGTGTCCAGCGTGGCGCCGGGCGGCACGCCGGGGCTGTCGGGCAGGCCGAGCGTTGCCACGCCTGAGCCGGCCTGAACCAGCAGCATGTCGGCGTGCCCGTGATAGCAACCCTCAAACTTGACGATCCTGCTCCGGCCCGTGTAGGCGCGCGCCAGCCGCAAGGCGGACATCGTCGCCTCGGTACCGGAGTTGACGAAGCGCACCATCTCCACCGACGGCACCAGGTCCACCACGGCCTGGGCCAGGGCGATCTCCGCCTCGGTGGGCGCGCCGAAGCTCGTGCCGTGCGCAGCCTGCTGCTGGATGGCCTCCACCACCGCCGGATGCGCGTGGCCCAGGATCAGCGGCCCCCAGCTCAGGACACAGTCCACATAGCGATTGCCGTCGGCGTCAAACAGATAGGCGCCTTCGCCGCGAGCGACAAACAGCGGGCTGCCGCCCACGCCGCGAAAGGCGCGCACGGGGGAGTTCACGCCGCCTGGCATCAGGCGCACCGCCTGCTGGTAAAGCTGGCTCGATCTCTCGGTTCTCACCAGGATGCTCCTTCGCTGCCGCGCCCGCGGCTCAGCGCGCGACGGGCGCCAACTGGGCCAGATAGAGGGCGACCTCGCGGGCGGTGTCGCGGCCCTGCAGCACGCAGTCCGGGATGCCAACGCCGCGATAGGCGCTGCCGGTCAGGTATAGGCCGGGGGGACATAGCCTCTCGATCTCGGTCACGCGGTCGAGGTGCCCCACGTCGTACTGGGGGTTGCCGCGCCGCCAGCGATACACGCGCGCCACCCGGGGCGCGGCGCTGACGCCCAAAACGCTGCGCAACTCCTGGCGCACCAGCCCGATCAGCGCGTCCTCGTCCATCTCGGCCAGCTCTTCGCGGTGCGGCCCGCCGACAAAAGCGCGCAGCAGCACCGTCCCTGGCGCGGCACGCTGCGGGAACTTGGTGCTCGTCCAGGTGCAGGCCAGCAGACGCGATGGCTCGCTGCGCGGGACGACGAAGCCGAAGCCGTCGAGCGGGTGCCCGAAGTCGCTGGCGTCATAGCCCAGCGACACCGTCGCCGTTGAGACATAGCGGATCGCGTCCAGCCTGCTGGCAAGCTGCGGCGACAGATCGCGCAGCAGCCCGGCGCTGACGAAAGCGGGTGCGGCCAGGACAACCGCATCCGCGTCGAGCGCCGTCCCATCCTCCAGCGTCAGGCGATACCCGCCGCCCGGCAAAGGCTGGAGCCTGGCGACGCCGCTGTTGAGGCGGATCTCGCCGCTGATCGATCGCTCCAGCGCGCTGACCAGTTCCTGCAAGCCTCCCTGAAGCGTCATGAATATCGTGGTCTTGCCAGGGCCGTCGCCGTTGGCGCGGGCGGCGCTGGCCCGGCGCGCGGCGATCATGCCCCGCGTCAGGCTGCCATACTTGCGCTCGATGTCCACAAAGCGCGGGAAGGTCGCCTGCAGGCTGAGCGTCTCGGCGTCAGAGACGTGGATGCCGGCCATCATCGGTTCGGCCAGCACCTCCAGCGCCTCCTGGCCCAGCCGCCGCCGGATGAAGCTCGCCAGGCTCTCGTCGGAGCGATCGCGGCGCCGCTTGATCAAGAGATCGAGGCCCATGCGCAGCTTGCCGGGCCACGAGATCAAGTCCGATGTCACGAAAGGCAAGAAGCGGGTGGGGACAATCAGCAGCATACCGTCGGGCATCCTGCGCAGCTTCCCGCCGCGCAGGACGTAGACGGCGCGCTGAGCATCGTTGGTGCCCACCAGCCGCTCGGCCAGCCCCAGCTCGCGGCAGAGCTGGAGCGCCCACGGCTTCTGGGTGATGAACGAGTCCGGGCCGCCCTCAATCACAAAGCCGGACGGCGTATCCGTGACGATCTTTCCGCCGAGGCGGGAGTCGCGCTCGACCAGCGTCACCCTCACCGGCAGGTGGTGGTCACCAGCCGCCTGGCGCAAAGCGTAGGCCGTCGCCAGCCCGGCGATGCCCCCTCCGACGATCACCACATGAGGAGTCACGGGCACCCTCCGTTGGCGCGCTGCACCAGGTCGGCCAGCGCCTCGACGAAGAGCGGATCGTCGTTGAGCGAGGGCACGCGCTCCAGCCGCGCTCCAGCCACCTGGGCGGCATGGCGCGCCTTGATGTCTATATCGAACAAGATCTCGACGTGGTCGGCCACGAAGCCCACCGGCACCGAGAGAAGATGCCGGTGTCCCTGGCGCGCCAACTCAACGACATACTCCTCCAACTGCGGGCCAAGCCACGGCTCAGGCGTCCGCCCGGCGCTCTGGTACGAAAACGTCCAGCGTTCGACGGGCAGGCCAGCCTGCGCAGCGACCAGACGCGCCGTCTCGCGTAGTTGGGCGTCATAGGGGTCGCCTTGCGCCAGGATACGCTGGGGGAGGCTGTGGGCGCTGAAGATCACCAGCGTGTCCGCCGGCATCTCGGCCAGCGCCTGGCGCACGCGCGCGGCCAGCGCCTGGATGTAGCGCGGGTGATCGTGGTAGCTGGTGATCGGCGTGTAGCTGAAGGCGTCGCCCCGCTCAGCCAGCGCCTTGTCCAGCTTGGCGAAGTACCTGGCTGTGCTCATGCTCGAATAGTGCGGGGCCAGCACCAGGGCGACGGCGTGACCGATGCCATCGGCGATCATCCGCTCCACGGCGTCTTCAATCCAGGGCGTCCAGTGGCGCATGCCGATGTAGGTCTTGTAGCGCCTGCCGGGCGGTGCCGTCTCGTTCAGCCGGGCCTCGACCAGTGCCGCCTGGCGCTCGGTCAGCGCCAGCAGCGGCGAGCTCCCGCCGATCTTGCGGTAATTCTCGGTGATTTCGTCCACCAGCTCTTGGGATGTGGGCCGCCCCCCGCGAATGTCCAGCAGAAAGGCCGGGATGTCATCAAGGGAGTCCGGCCCGCCATAGGCCATGAGCAGCACACCCGTCGTCTCCACGCTCACCTAGCTCGCCTCCATCGCTGCACTGCGCTCGTGCACGTAATCCACCAAACGCCGGACGTTGTCCACCGGCGTCTCGGGGAGAAGACCATGCCCCAGGTTGAAGATGTGTCCGGGGCGCTTCGCCACGCGCGTCAGAATGTCGTCGGCCCGGCGCTGCACCTCGGGCCAGGGGGCGCACAGCGCCACCGGGTCGAGGTTGCCCTGCACGGCGACGCCATCGCCCAGCTGCGCCCAGGCGTCGTCAATGGCGATGCGCCAATCCACGCCGATCACGTCCGCCCCGGTCTCGCGCAGAGAGGGCAGCATTCCATTAAGATCGGTGCCGAAGTAAATCACGGGGACGCCCGCGCTCCGGGCGCGCGCGACCGTGCGCTGCGCGTAGGGCAGAACGTAGGCGCGGTAGTCCGCGGGCGAGAGCACGCCCGCCCAGCTATCAAAGATCTGCAGCGCCTGGGTGCCCGCTTCGGCTTGTGCAACCAAGTAATCGCCCACGACCGCTGCCATCTTGTCCATCAGCCGGCCCCAGGCTCCCGGCTCGGAGAGCATGAACGACTTGACGCGAACATGATTCTTCGAGCCGCCGCCTTCGATGGCGTAGCTGGCCAACGTGAACGGCGCGCCAGAGAAGCCGATCAGGGGAATGCGCCCGTCCAGTTCGCGGCGTACCAGGCGGATCGCTTCGAGCGTGTAGGGCAGGTTCTCCTCAGCGGGGGGCGTGCGCAGCGCGTCCGCGTCGGCGGGCGAGCGCACCGGATTGGTGATGACCGGGCCTTCACCTTTGGCAAACTCCAGACTCAGCCCCATACCAATCAGGATGGGCAGGATGTCGGCAAAGATGATCGCGGCGTCCAGGGCGAAGGCGCGCACCGGCTGGAGCGTGATCTCGCAGGCCAGCTCGGGCGTGCGGATGGCTTCCAGCATACTGTGCCGCGCGCGGATGGCGCGGTATTCGGGCATGTAGCGCCCTGCCTGGCGCATGAGCCAGATCGGCGTTGTGCCGGTCGGCTTGCGGTGACAGGCGCGCAGGAAGAGGCTGTCGCTCATGGGACGTCCTCTGCGGTGCGGGCGATGTAGATGGTGCCGTCCTCGACACGCACGTGGAACGTCTCGACGCCGCGCGACGAGGGGCCGCCCAGGACGCTGCCCGTCGCCAGGCTGAAGGTCGCTTCGTGCCAGGGGCAGCGGACGGCGGGGCCGCCGCCATCCATGACCAGCGCGCCCTCGCACAAGGGGCCGCGCGCGTGCGGGCAGCGATTGTTGAGCGCGTAGACGTGCCCATTTGCGCGGAAGAGCGCGACCTGCTGCGTGCCATAGGTCACACAGCGCGACGAGTCGGGCGGTAGCTCGTCTAGCCGGGCGACGGGCAGCCAGCCCCCTGTCTCGACCACGTCCAGACCCACCAGATCGCTCACCACCGCGCCGCCGATGGAGTCCATGATCTGGGGCAGCGACATGGCGATGCAGATGTGCATGGGCGTGTCGGCCAGGGTGTACATACTGGCTCTGGTGAAGCGCAGGTCGGCCACCAGGTCCACGAAGTCGTGCGGGTTGTCGCCTTCAAAGGCGACGACGAACTCCTGGTCGTCAATGCCGTAAGAGTAGGTCGTGTTCAGGCGGATGTCCGGGTAGTTGCGCCCGACGCGAATGTGCTCGGTGATCATTTCCTGGCGTTCTTCTTGCGAGAGCGCGTACCAGGGGCGGGTCTTGATGAAGGGGTAGACGAACAGGTAGCGCGAGTCGCTTGGCTCGATGCGGATGCGCTCTTCGCCGCTGGGGGCGCTCGCGTCCTCCGGCAGGCTGATGTCGTACATGCTGCGCTTGGTCGTGGAGAGGAAGGAGCGCGCCACCGCCAGATAGGGGCCGAGCGCGGTGTTGCGGATGGCGGTCTCAAGCTGCTGGAACGGCTCCATCTCCTCGGCCACCGTCCACAGCAGGAAGTCTACGTCGCGGCGCATCCCCACCAGGCTGTACGAGCGCAGCAGCACGCGACGATTGAAGCCGCGCACCGTGTCAATGAAGTCCAGCTTGGCCGCGCGCTGTTTGTCTTCTGGCAGGCGCAGAAAGGCGGCATCCAGCTTGTAGAAGGTGTACTTGACGCACTGCCGACCGGCGCTGGCAGGGGGAGGGGATACCTGGGCGTTCATGGCCTACTCCAGTGTTTGCAGCCACCGGGCGGCATCTTTGGCGTGATAGGTCAGGATCAGGTCGGCGCCGGCGCGGCGTATCGCGGTCAGCGTCTCGATCACCGCGCGACGCTCATCCAGCCAGCCGTGTGCTGCTGCCGCTTTGATCATGCTGTACTCGCCGCTGACATTGTACGCCGCCAGGGGCAGGTCGAAACGCTCGCGCACGCGGCGAATGACATCCAGATAGGCCAGCGCGGGCTTGACCATGAGCATGTCCGCGCCTTCGCCCACGTCAAGCTGAGCCTCGCGTAGAGCCTCGCGGACATTGGCGGGGGTCATCTGGTGGGTGCGACGGTCGCCGAAGCTCGGCGTGCTGTGCGCGGCCTCGCGGAAGGGGCCGTAGAAGGCGCTGGCGTACTTGATGGCATACGAAAGGATGCTGATCCTCTCATAGCCTGCCTCATCCAACGCCGACCGGATGGCACTCACCATGCCGTCCATCATGCCGCTCGGCGCGATCACGTCCGCGCCAGCCCGCGCGTGCGAGACGGCGACTCGCCCCAGGATGTCGAGCGTTTCGTCGTTGAGAATCTCGCCGTCGCGTACAATCCCGCAGTGGCCGTGATCGGTGTACTCGCACAGGCAGACATCGGTGATGACCAGCATGTCGGGGTTGGCCGCCTTCACCGCGCGGATCGCCTGCTGCACGATGCCATCGTCGGCGAAGTTCTCCTGGCCGACGGGGTCTTTGCTGGCGGGTATGCCGAACAGGATCACGGCAGGGATGTCCAGCGCCGAAATCTCGTCAATTTCCTGAGCCAGCCGGTCAACGGAATGGTGGTACACGCCGGGCATAGAGGCGATCTCCTCGTGCACGTCGCGCCCGTGAACAGCGAACAGCGGGTAAATGAACTGCGCCGGGCTGAGTGTTGTCTCGCGCACCATAGCGCGCAGCGTTGGAGTGGCGCGCAGACGCCGCATCCGGATCGTGGGAAAGCTCATAGGGCTGAATTCCTTTCAGGGGCTTGTCGCGCAAAGGCCGTGCACAGCGCGGCGATCAGACCCTTCGCAGTGTGCGGGTCGGCCACGATGTGCACGGGCAGCCCGCAGGCCCGCACCGCGTCGGCGGTGATCGGGCCAATGCAGGCGACCAGGGCGTTTCCAGCGACGCCTGCAGGATCGTCGAGCTGCGCGGCGAAGCTCTCGACGGTGGAGGGGCTGGTGAAGGTGATGGCGTCTATCGGCTGGACCAGCAGCGCGGGATCAACGTCGGCGCGAACGTTCTCATAGGCAATGGGAGCGTCAACGGCTGCCCCTGCCGCGCGCAGCGAGTCGGAGAGCACCGGGCGGGCCAGATCGCCCTGAGGCAGCAGGATGTGCCTGCCGCGGACGTCGCCAGCCGCCATCAGTGCCTCTGCCAGCGCCTCAGCCACGTGGCGGTCTGGCACCAGCGTCGGGGCTAGCTCGCGTTCAGCTAGCGCACCAGCCGTCACCGGGCCGATGGCTGCTATCGGCGGCCAGCCTCCAGCTTCCACGTGGAGTTCGAGCGTTTCCAGGCGCTTCCACACGTGTTCAACTGCATTCGCGCTGGTGAAGACCACCCAATCGTACTGATCCAGACATGCCAGGGCGTGGTCCAACGGCCTCGTGTCCTGCGGCGGGCGGATGGTGATTGTCGGCAGTAGCACCGGCTCCGCGCCCAGCTCGCGCAACCGGTCGGCGAACGGCGCTGCGGCGTCCGGCGGGCGTGTCACTACAATGCGCTTCCCCTCCAATGGGCGCAGAGTCATATTGGTGACTCCTCGCGCACGGCGCCCAGCAGCGCGTCCGCTCCCTGAGCGAGCGCCTGGTCGGCCAGCTCCACACCGAGCGCGAAGGCCTTGCTCAGCGCCGCGCTCCCGTGGACCGTGAGCGTCTGTGCCCCGTCTACGGCACTCACGCGCCCTGTCAGGCGTAAATCATCGCCGTCAAGCCAGGCGTAGGCCGACACTGGCAGGCGGCAGCCTGCATCCAGCCGGTGCAGGAAGGCACGCTCTGCTGTCACCGCGCAGCGTGTCGCGGGATCATCCAGGGGCGCGAGCACCTCGAGCGTCTGCGCGTCTCCGGCGCGGCACTGCACCGCCAGCGCGCCCTGTCCTGGCGCGGGTAGCATGACTTCTGGAGGGAGCATCTCGTTGATGGCGTCGCCGCGCCCTAGCCGCTTGAGTCCGGCAGCGGCCAGTACAATGGCATCATACGACCCCTCTGGGTCAAGGGCTTTGCGCAGCCGCGTGTCCACATTGCCGCGCAGGGACTCCGTGCGCAGGTCTGGGCGGTAGGCGCGCAACTGGGCGGTGCGACGCAGGCTGCTGGTGCCGACGGTCGCACCCGGCGACAGGGCGGCGAGCGTACAACCTTTGCGGCTGATCAGGGCGTCAAAGGGATTGCCGCGCGGCAGGATCGCTCCCAGGACAAAGCTGTCTGCCAGGTCGGTCGGCAGGTCCTTCAGGCTGTGCACGGCGAGATCGATCTGGCCAGCGAGCAGGGCTTCCTCCAACTCCTGAGTGAAGAGGCCCTTGCCGCCGATCTCCGGCAACGGTCTGTCCAGCACACGGTCGCCATGCGTGGTGAAGTGCACCACCTCGACGCGCAGGCCTGGATGATGGGCATGGAGCAGTCCCCGCACATGCTCAGCCTGCCACAAGGCCAGCGCACTACGCCGGGAGCCTATCCTGATAAGCGTTTGGCTGGCCATCCTAGACGTTGTCCTCCACCCCGAACAAGTCCTGGGCAACGGCAGCGAGTAGGGCGCTGTCTTCTTTGCCGGCCCTGGCCTTCAGATTGAGGATAAGCTGGTGCAGCATCTTGTTCATGAAGCGGTGACTGAACTGATCGAATAGCAGGCGCTCGCGCTCGCTGCCGGGCGGCAGTCGCCTGTAGACGCGCGAAAGCTCGGCCTGGCGAACCTGTTCGGCTCGCTCGCGCAACTTGCGGATGGTGGGGGCCACCATCCGCCCGTGATAGTCGTCCCAGAAGGCGGATTGCTCGGCCTGAAGAATATCCTCGACAGCAGGGATTAACGCCTGGCGCTCGGCCTGGTTGGTCTCAATCACCCGCTGCAGGCCGTCCAGATCGTGCAGACACACACCTGGGATTTCGGCCACGGCGGGGTCCACGTCGCGCGGCAGGGCGATGTCCACGATGCACAATTGGCGGCCCTGGCGGGTGGTCATCACCGGCTCCAGGTCTTCACACGCCAGGATAGTGAAGGGCGCGTTTGATGTCGTGAACAGCACATCCGCCTGGACGAGGGCTTCTTTCAACTCGGTGATTGGGCGCGCGCCGACCTGCCATTCGTCCGCAAGATGACGCGCATTCTCATACGTGCGGCTCACCAGCGTGATGTCACGAACGTGGCGCTGGACGAGCGCCTTGACAATGGTTTGGGCCATCTCGCCCGCGCCGAGCACCACTACCTTGTGCTGCACCAGGGGGCCGAGCGTCTGCTCGGCTTTGGCAATGCCCAACGAGCCAACTGATGTTGCGCCCTGACCGATGGCCGTCTCCGTATGGACTCGTTTGGCGGCATGAATGGCCGCCCGAAAGAGCAGCGAGAGGGCTGCTCCTGCAGTGGCCCGTGCCTGTGCCTGTTCGTAGGCATGGGTCACCTGGCCGAGGATTTGCGGTTCGCCCAAAGCCATTGACTCCAGACCACAGCTCACCCGAAACAGATGGCCCACCACGTCCAGCCCCGCAAGCGAGACGGTCTGGGCAGTGAGGTCAGCAGGATGAATGCTCCGCTGGCTTAGCAGACTCGCCCAGAGCGCATCCATCTGATGCCTGGCGGGCACGTGGGCATACAGCTCCAGTCGGTTGCACGTAGAGAGGATCGCCACCTCAACGCCGGCCTGTTGGGCCAGCCATTGCGCTTGCTGCGCCTGGGTCAGGTTGAGTTGCTCGCGAATGGCAAGCGGCGCGCGATGATGGCTGATACTACGGCAGTGAAACATGGAGTGCCCCGATCTCAGCTAGACGGCGCGTGCCGCTCGTAGTACTCAATCAGGGTCACCTGGACCGTATTGAAGACCTGGTTCAGCTTGCGCAGCAGGCGCAATTGAGCCTCGCCTTCCAGGTGTGCTACCTGCGGCATTTGCAGCGCAACCTCGGTCATGGCGTCCCGAAAAAACGTGGTGGCCTGTAGCCCTTCGGCGGCGGACAAACCTGCACTGACGCAGTTCTGGGCATAGCGAACGGCGATGCTTCTGGCTTCCACCAGTAGCACCTCGTCATCAGCCGGGGCAGAGATGTGCTGCATGATCAGCCCCAGCAAGCGCCGGCCCAGCTCGCGCTTCTCATTGCGCTCTTGCTCGTCAAAGGCGATGAGCCAGGCAGGTTCGGGCTGGCTGTAGAGGCGCTGCCGCGTCTCGACCAGGGCATAGTCGCCCCACACCTGGGCACTGTTGCCTGGTCGGACGATGAGCGGAGTTCGCCGGACGGCGAGGGCCTCCAGGTCCGTCTCCAGGAAACGCCGGTGCCCGCCCGGCGTGATACTGACAGGGACGCTGCCCTGGTCGGCCCAGCGGCGGAGTGTGGTGGGATGCACGCCCAGGAAGTGGGCGGCTGCTGAAAGAGAGAGCCATTTGGGGTCGGGGAGGGTCATCGCGAGCGCTTCATCCAATCCTGAGCCAATTCTCAGCATGGTATAGTTTTTAGCAATGTTACCACGAAGAAACTATAACTTTCTATAATTTTGCCACTGATCTCGCATGACAAATGGCACTTGCCGCGTCGAGCATTGTGGTGTCCAATAGGACGTGGTTAGTTTTACATAGCTTTAGTCAATTTTGCAACTCCGGAATCCAGGCACGAGGAGCGCCCCATGACATACCCACCACCACGGCTCGTCTTTTGGGAAACTACCGCCGGCTGCAATCTGCGCTGCATTCACTGTCGTCGTATCGAAGTCGCCGATCAACTGACGCCCCACGACCTGACCACCGCCGAGGGGTTCCAACTGGTCGATCAGATCGCGGCAACAGGATCGCCCGTCCTGGTACTCTCTGGCGGCGAGCCGCTGATGCGTCCAGACATCCTCAAGATCGCGCGCTACGCCTCGGACAGCGGCCTGCCGGTGGCCCTGGCGACCAACGGCACGCTGATTCACGACGCGCTGGCCGCCCGCATTCGCGACAGCGGCATCAAGCGGGTGAGCATCTCCTTCGACGGCGCCGATGCTGCCACCCACGACATGTTCCGCAGCCTGCCCGGCTCGTTCGAGGCGGCCATCCGCGGCTTTCGGGCGCTGCGCGCGGTGGGGCTGCCCGTCCAGATCAACACGACGGTCGCCCGCCACAACCAGGCCCAGCTTGAGGCCATCCTGCAACTGGCCAGAGACCTGGACGCCGTTGCCCTGCACCTCTTCCTGCTGGTGCCGGTCGGCTGCGGGGTTGAGATCGCCGAGGATCAGATGATCAGCGCGCTGGAGTACGAGCGGGTGCTTAACTGGTTATACGATGTCGAGCAGAGCGAGCCTTCGCTCCAGCTGAAAGCAACCTGCGCGCCGCATTACTTCCGCGTCATGCGCCAGCGCCGCGCTGAGGAGAATCGCCAGGGGCTGCGCCGCGACCTGCCGGCCAGTCACAGCCGCCAGGCGAGCGGGCATCCGCATGGCCAGATGCACGCCGCCACCAAGGGCTGCCTGGCCGGCACGGGCGTCTGCTTCATCTCGCACCGAGGGCAGGTCTTCCCGTGTGGGTACCTCCCGGTGGAGGCGGGTAATATTCGCCAGCAGTCGTTCGGCGCGATCTGGCAGGACAGCGCCCTCTTCGCCGAGATGCGCGATCCAGACCTACTGGGCGGCAAGTGCGGCATCTGCCAGTTCAAGACGCTGTGCGGCGGGTGTCGGGCGCGGGCCTATGGCGTGGTGGGGGACTACCTGGCCGAAGAGCCGTTTTGTGCCTACGATCCCCAGACACGCCGCATTGTGGAACCTGCTATCTGAGTCGCTGTGAAGCGCGTTCCGCGAGCTAGCGGTGGTCGTGTGCGTAGGGCCACACGGCCACCGCGCTTTGTGTTTCTGGGAGCTTCGCACCCGACAACCGCTATCAGCCGCGCACCAGCGAGTCAGGCTGCTCGTAGTGGCATCAGCCAACCTTCCCAGGTCATTCCTGTTGCCCCGCTGCCCGCTCCAGATTCAACGCTAGAAGCCGCCGCACAATCTCCTCGTCGTCGGCCAGCACGTCGTGCTCCCAGCCGTAGGCGTCGCACACGGCCTCGTCGAGCGCGCGATGTAGCGCGGCCAGGCGCGGCTGGCGCAGGTCTGGTGAGCACCTTCCACAAGGGCTGCCACAGCTTCAGGAACGAGCGCCAGAGGGTCTGGAAGATCGTGTTGGTCGAATTCTGCCCGCCGGAAGAGACTCCACGACGTAGGGCCATTCAGGAGGCTGACGGCCGACGACATGCGGCCTGGAGCAGGGTCGATGTCCCTGGCGGAATGGTGGACCGCTCAGGGGTGCTCGCCGCCTCAACCGGTCAGTTTGAGCGGGAAAGCGTGTCCACCGAGGTGTGCAGGGAACCGATTCCCTTGCCTACAGGTTGGCACGTTCGCCGCCCGATCTCCCATTCCAGGACGCTGCCCTGTCCAGGGTTGGGATTTTCGTTCCGATCAATCTGGGGAATTCCAACCTGATCTTGAGATAGATACTCAAATCCTACAAGGTGCTCCTCTCTTTTGCAGCCAATAAACTTGTACATCGGGTATGCTGACAATCCGCCGCGTGTCCAGGTCGAAGAGTGTCATGGATGTTTGTCCCCGCTTCCGCTGCGTCAGGTGTCAGGACTCCATTTGTGCTATGGGATATGCGCCAAACTCCCGCGCGGCGTCGAACGCCGCGACGATGTTCTCCGGCGGTACATCACACTGGATGTTGTGGATCGTCGCCCACACAAACCCGCCCCCCGGCGCGAAGATGCGCAGTCGCTCGGCGACCTGCGCCCGCACTTCGTCCGGCGTGCCGAACGGGAGGACGCTCTGCGTCTCCACGCCGCCGCCCCAGAACGTCAGGCGGTCGCCAAACGTTTCCTTCAGCCAGCGCGCATCCATGCCCGCAGCGGATGTCTGGATCGGGTTCAGAATATCAATGCCGGCCCGGATCATCGGCTCGATCAGGCGCGTGATGCTGCCGTCACAGTGCTTGGCGATCTTCCAGGGTGTGTGCTGGTGGATCCAATCACACTGCCGCTTGTAGCACGGCACGTGGAAACGCTCAAACCACGCGGGCGAGAACATTTCGCGCGCCTGCGTGCCATAGTCATAGCCGTCTATGAAGATGACATCTATGGTGTCGCCAAGTGCCTCCCAATAGAGCCTGAGATTATCGAGCGCGATCTCTGCCGCCAGCGCCATCAGGTCGTCTATGTATTCAGGCTCAGTGGCCATCAGCACCAGCCACTGCGTGAACGAGCCGATGCGGGGCGGGCCGAGCGTCGCTTCGCCCCAGTTGGTGAGCACCAGCGCCTTGTCGGTGGCCTGGCGGAGCGTGCGCGCCTGCTGCTGAATGTGCTCCAGCACTTCCGGAGTCAGGCGGCGCCAGCCAGAAGTGCGCAGCGTCTCCAGCGACGGCGGCACGAAGTCCGGCGAATCGTCGAGCAGATCGAGCTTGTCGAAGTAGTATCCGTCTTTGGGCATTCGGGCGATGACTCGCCGGGCCGGATCGCACGCCTCGTGCATCAGCCAGTCGCCGTCCGGGGAGACCGTCACATCAAACACCCCAGGGACCCACACCTCCGTCCCGTCAAAGAGCCTGAAGGGTTTGTAGTCGCGGTTGGGAATGTGCTCGAAGCCGGCTGACTCCGGCTGTACCGGCAGCACGTCAATATCGAAGCGCTCGACCAGGTCCCAGGCCACCTCCCCAAGCATCTGGTACGTCTCAATAACCTTGACCTCGCGATCCAGTCCCAGATGCTCGCGCAATCGAACAAGGGCGCCGGCCATGATTCCACTGACAACCGTCCCCCCCAGATCAATGGGGACGCGATCCGGCTCCTCATGGTTCAGAGCTTTGAGCACGCGCTCTCGGCTGTTCATGGACTCTCCCTCGTAGCTTCACGAACCGCCAGAAGGACGGAACATGACCTTCAGGCTTTCCTGGGAGTTATCGGCGGCTGCGAACGCTCGCTGGTAGTCTTCCAGCGGGTACACACCGGTCACCATCTTGCTGAGATCAGCCGTCCGGCGGTGGAAGACCTCCACCGCGATGTCCCAGGCATCGTGCGACGACGAATAGACAAAAGCAAGCTCCAACGCCTTCCACGCCGCTTCGGGCCAGGGAAAGGGCGCCTCCGTGGTGATAGACCCCAGTTCCACGACCCGCCCATTGCGGCGCAGCAGGTCGAGGGCCAGCACGAACCCTTGCTCGCTTCCCGTCGCGTCAATGGCGAGATCTACGCGGCGGCCCCCGTTGTGCACCAGCACGTACTCCGCCGGATCGGTCTCCGCCGCGTTGATGCAGTGCTCCAGCCCCAGCGCGCGGGCAATCGGAAAGCGCACCGGCACGGAGCTTGCGCGCCCGACCAGGAAGACCGGCGCGGCCCCTTGCGCCTGGGCCAGAAGCGCGCTGAGGATGCCCGTCGCGCCCGGCCCGATGACCGCCACCGACTCGCCGCGCTGCAGGCGCCCCTTGAGATGGACGGCCTCTGCGGCGATAGCCATAGGCTCCACCAGCGCGACGGACTGAAGATCGGCATCGGCGCGGAGGACGTGGACGTAATCGGCATTGAGCAACACGTATTCGGCGAACGCGCCGTGCACGGTCCAGCCGACTACGGCCTTGTTCGTGCACAGGTGATAGTCTCCACTGCGGCACTGCTCACACTCGCCACATGCCCGGAACGTCGTCTCGGATACCAACTTGTCGCCGGGGCGCACATGGCCGACGCCCGCGCCCACTTCTACCGCGATGGCAGAGAACTCGTGCCCCAACACAACCGGCGGCTGGTAGATCGTGTTGCGGCTGTTGAGAATGTCGAGGTCGCTGCCGCAGATGCCACCATAGGCAACCTGGGCGAGAACCTGTCCCGGTCCCGCTCTTGGCACGGCCAGGTCTACCAGGGCCACATCCCCCACGCCACGCGAACGTTTCATGATGGCTTTCATGGCTGTGCTTCTTTCGCACGCTCCTGCGAGCACCTCACCAACCAATGAAGTGCCTCACTAGGCCCTGTGGCAAGCTAGACAACGTGATCACGACGCCGCATATCGGAGGCAACACAGTGGGGGGCGTTGGAAAGAGACTTCAGCATCTCTGCCGAGAATATCCTTGCCGCGCTGCCCAGTAACCATCCGCCGAATCCTGTTGTCGCGGACGCACATTTATCACAGTTATCGCGCAGACTGCCTCGGCTCGACTTTGTACAATCTAATTCTGGCGCTACGTTGTGTTTACAGGAGAAGCTCTTTGACCGTCTAGACTTTTCCAGACTTTATTCAATATCAGGCTCTTGTCCTGATGTCTGAAAAGTCTCAGCCGATTTTGAAAAGCTCCCGTAGACCCTAAATAAGGCATCCATTGCTTTGTACAAAGTCGAGCTCAGAGACCATGCGGAAACCTCACCCCCTGGCCCCCTCTCCGTTTCCGGAGAGGGGGAGTCGCTGTGCGGTTAAGTCCCCTCTCCGCGTGTGGAGAGGGGA
>CAYNHD010000003.1:0-32654 GCA_964396775.1 uncultured Thermoflexus sp.
TTCTCATCACACAGTGCCGCTCCCTACTTGACAACCAACACCGTATCTCTCCATTTGAATAGAGGGGGCGGCGAGGCGCGCCAGCGCCGAGCGGGGGTGAGGCAAACCAGGGCGCGGCAGACTGCCTGACAGATTTTTCACACACCCCCCTCAGCAATCAGCGCTCAGCGAGAACGGCTGAGGTACGTCTTTGCTGAAAGCTGACCGCTGATAGCTCTCAGCTATTCCATTACGCGCAGCGTCGAGGGGATGTCCATGCGGCGCATACGGCGGATGCTCAGCAGCGGCGTCAGCCCGACGACGATCACGCCCAGCGCCGCCGCCAATAGCACGGTCTCCGGCTCGATCACGATGACGAATTTGAGATCCGGCATCTCGATCTCGGCCCGCGAGAAGAGAACGGCGCTGAGGGCCGCCCAGCCGAGCACCAGCCCGATCAGCGTGCCGACAAGGCCCATGATGGCGTTTTCCACCATCTGCATGCGGGTGACGGTGCGCAGGGGCAACCCGAATGCGAACATCGTGGCGATCTCGCGGGCGCGCTCGTCCACGCTGATGCTGGTCGAGTTGAAGGCGATCAGGAAGGCCAGCAATACGGCAACCATCTGCACGAGCGCCAGCACGCCGGTGAATCGCTCCAGCAAGTCCTCAACGGCCTGAGAGAAGTCAGTGATGGGTCTGGCCGAGGTCACCCCTGGCTGTGTCAACAGGGCCGCCTTGATCGTGTCAATGTTCGCCCCTGGCGCTGGGGCGAGCACAACCTGGTTGCTCACCCCCTCCAGACCCATCAGAGTCGCGCTCTCCAGCGGCATATAGCTAAGCGGGCGCAGGGGGTTGTTGTGAATGCCGATCACCGGCACTTCGCTCTCTGCCCAGCGAAAGGCCAGCAGCCCCTCACGGCGGGGATGCTTCAAGGTGACCGTGTCGCCGAAGCGCACCCCCAGGTCGTGAGCGGCCTTCTCGGAGAGGATCAGGCCCGGTCCATCCGCTGTGAGTGTGCCCTGTTTGAGGGCGGGCACCCAGATGGCCCCCGCCATGTCGTGCAGTTCCAGCGCGGTGTCAATGCGCACGTCGCCCTTGATCAGCGTGCCGCCGAGCAGCAAGGCGGCCTCGCTGCGCGTGAACAGGGGCTGACCGTCCGGATCAGTCAGCGCCGCCAGGGATGCGATCTTGTCTCCGTCCGCCGGGTAGAAGAAATTCAGGTCTACCAGTATGCGATCGACCCCCTGGTAACGGTAGGCGTCATCGGCGCGGTGCAAGGTGGCCAGGTAGCTGTCCATCGCCCCGGCAAAGAAGGTCATGATCATGATGGCGAAGGCGATGCCCAGGGCAGTGAGGGCAGTCCGCCAGGGCGAGCGCAGGATGTTGCGCAGGGGCATCTGCGTGAAGCTCTTGCCCGGCAGAGGCAGGTGTATGATCAGGCGGCTGAGACCACCCCCTTTGGCGACCAGGTAGCCGGTACGGATGGCATCTACTGGCGCAACGCGCACTGCCCGCCATACCGGGATCAGGGTGGCGAGGAAAGGCAGCGTCGCCCCCAGAAGCGTGGCCTGAAGGTAGCCGCGCAGGTAAAAGGAGAAGTCCCAGTACGGCATGGGGACTATTTCCTGCAACAGGCGGATGAAACCCAGGTTGAGCACCCGACCTACCAGCAGGCCGAAGAGGGTGCCCAGCACGGCGATCTGAATGCCAACCAGCATGGGTCGCAGCGCGATCCAGCGGCGGGGCAGGCCGAGCGCCATGCCGATGCCGATCTCGCGCCGCTGCGCCTCGACCATGCGCCCGGCCAGGTTGAAGGCGCCCAGTGCCGCGCCGATCAGGAACAGCATGGCCATGATGTTCCACATCCATTGATCGCCTTCGGCGTCGCTGTACAGCATGGAGTACACGGGTTCGTCCTCTTTCACCGTGAACTCAAAGCCGGTGTTGGGGAAGGCACTGGCCAATTGGCTTTCGAGCGCGGCCCGCACGGCGGCGCGGTCGGCGCCATCGTCCAGCAGAATCACGGCGTCATTGACCAGCCCTGTACGACCAGGGAGCTTCTGGACGGTCTCCAGGGGGACGAATAACACGGCATAGTCGGCTTCACCGAAGAATGAGCCAGTCTCTGGCATGATCATGAAGTATTCCGGCGAATGGCCCATCCCGACGAGATCAAGCACCACATCGCCGCTGATCCGCGCCGAGTCGCCGGGCCGCAGGTCGTAGTGCCTGGCGAACTTGTACTCGATGACGGCCACATTCTGCCCGGAGTCAGCGGGGGTCAGGGTGTGCCCACTTTCTTCGTCCACGTAGACGCTGTTGACGTGCGGGCCGCCATCGGTCACATCCACCCCGACGATCTCTCCTCGCACAAGGATCGTCTTGTCGCCGTGAGACACTTCGAGCAGCGTTGGCTCGATCAGGCGCGCCTCTGCTGTCCTGACGCCCGCGACGTTCTCCAGCGCCGCCACAAGCCTGTTACCATCCAGGTAACTGCCGCTGGTCAGCGTCAGCTTCAGATCGTACATATGCAGGCGGGTATAGCTCAGATTGTAGGAGTCAATGCGCCACTTTTTCTGGCCAGACAGGCCGGCGAAGACGCCCGTACCAAGCGCGATGATCAGCGCGATGGCTGCCACCTGCAACCAGCGAGCGCGCAGATCGCGCCACGACCAGCGCAACCAGAGTCGCCAGTTCTTCATCGCGCCCTCCTCACCACTGCAGGTCGGCCAGAGCCGCTTTGCCGTCGCGCGGCGGGCCGTCGCGCACGATATGCCCGCTGCTCAGCTCGATCACGCGGTCGGCGATGCGCGAGATCTCGCGGTTGTGCGTCACGACGAGCACGCTCTTGCCGTCCGCCGCCTGGCGCTGCAATAGCTCCAGAATCTGGATACCGGTCTGGAAGTCCAGTTCGCCGGTCGGTTCGTCGGCCAGCAGCACAGGGTTGCCCGTCGCCAGGGCGCGGGCAATGGCCACGCGCTGCTGCTCGCCGCCCGAAAGCTCGTGCGGGAAGTGGTTGACGCGCTCGCCCAGCCCGACGCTGGTCAGCACAGCCACTGCCTGCTCGCGGCTGTTGGGCGCGCCGGCCATGTCCAGCACGAACTGCACGTTTTCCAGGGCGGTCAGGCCAGGGAACAGGTTGAACGTCTGAAAGATGAAGCTGACCGTCTGGCGGCGGAACTTGAAGCGGTCGCCGCGCTGTCCAAGCGACAGGATGTCGCCGTTGACGCGCACGGTGCCTTCGCTGGGCACGTCGAGCGCGCCGATGATGTTGAGCAACGTCGTCTTGCCGCTGCCCGACGGCCCCAGCACGACGACGAACTCGCCCTCGCCGACGGTGAGCGATACATTGTCGAGCGCGGTCACGCGCACTGCGCCCATCTGGTAGTACTTGGAGACGCGCTCAAGATGGATCATCATAGGAGGTTATCCTGTTCCAGGCTCCGCGTGCAGCGCGAGCACGGGAGTCTTTACTGCGCCAGCGATCTCAGTATAGTCGGTTAAGGGGATGGGCTTGCCCCCTAACTCTTAGGGGTATCTAAGCAATAACTTAGACGGACTTAAATAGAATGCAATTGACTACTGCGGTGAAGAATAGTAGTTCTAGTCCGCATCAGTAGTTCTATTGTAAACTACTATCATTGCGGGCGCAACCCCCTGCTGTCTCAGGGGCATTTCGCGGGGGCCACATTCTATGAAGCTGGAGACATGGAGAGCTAGGGCGTCCCCACGACCACCGTTCCCAGCGGGGCGAAGGGGCCTGGCTCGCCCTCGCCGGCCACCGCCGGCAGCGGCTGCCTGTCTCCGTACCAGTACACCTTGACGCCCAGCGTATAGGGGCCGGGCGGCAAGCCAGGCGGCAGGTGGAGGGTGTGCGTGTCGAACTGCGGCGCGTCGGGCGGCCACGTTGAAGTCGGCGCGCGCCCGTCGAGCGGCGGCCCGTCGTGCTGGGCGACCAGCGTCCCCGCTGCGTCGAGCAGGAAGACGGACACGCTGTAATCGAGCGGCGGGGGCTGCTCGGCAGTCCACCACAGGGCGACGGTGATCGCTGCGCCCGGTGCGGCGGTCTGCGGGGCGACGAAGCGGCGCAAGGCGAACAGGTCGCCGAAAGTGGCGACGCTTGTTGGTGGCAGCTTGTCGTAGCGGTAGCTGTAAAGCGGCGTGCCCAGGTGATCCACCCACAGCGTCGCCGTGCGCTGGAAGCCCGCCCCGTCAATCAACCCGCCGTATTCGTCCATCGGTGCGTTGCCCCAGTAAATCAGCCAGAAGGCGTCGTGCGTCTGCAGGAAGTCCAGCAGCCGGGGCAGAAAAAGCTCGCGGTACTCGGCGCGCCATTCGCGCAGCGAGACGCGCGGTGTGTCCGGCCCAAGCTGGCGATCCACGTAGTAGCGCACTGGGAAGTCACCCACCCACACATCCATCAGCACCGGCTCGCCGGGCAAATGGTGGGCGCTGACGTTGCCCACGACCGCCCGCCAATCCGGGTAATGGCGGCGGGCGTCTACCGTCGTCAGCGCGATGACCACGACCAGCGTCACCAGGAAGGCGCGCGTCAGGCGCGGCAGGTTGGCCAGGCCATGCCCGGCCAAGACAGCCAACGCCGGCGTCAGCAGGATGAAGTTGCGCACGGTGAGGAACTGCCGCCGCTCATTGATGGCCACGATCAGCCCGGCGATCAACAGGACGGTCAGGGCCAGGTAGAGCGCGGGCCACTGCGGGCGCAGCCGAACGCGCGGCGAACCGGACTCTCCGCGCGGGTAGCGCAGCGTCACCGTCCCCAGCAGGGCCAGCCCGCCCAGGATCGCATACCACTGGCCGAGCAGGGCCGTGCGCACCAGCCGGAATGTCTCCGCGCTGTTGGGCAGCGCGTTCTGGAAGTAGAGCGGGTTGTCCCAGCGGACGCGGTTTTGATCCACCATCACCGGCAGCCAGGGCAGAAAGCCCAGCCCGACCGCGCCGAGCAGGAAGGCTCCCTCGGCCAGCCGCCGCCCACGCAGCGTCAGCAGCATGTGCAGCGCCTGGACGAGCACGAGGTACGCGCCCAGGTAGTGGGTGTAGAGCAGCAGCAGTGTCGCCAGCACGTAGCCGATGCGGTTGGCGCGACCCGGCCTCCGCCGCCAGCGCACATAGAACAAGCTGGACAGCACCACGCCCGTCGCCAGCAGGCTGTAGTGGCGCACTTCCTGCGACAGGTCAATGTGCAGATCGGCCAGCGCCAGCAGCAGCGCCGCCAGCACGCCAGTGCGCACGCCGAACAGCGCGCGCCCCAACGGATAGGCCGCCGCGACTGCGATCATGCCGGTCAGCACGCCGAGATAGCGCCCGGCGAACTCAGTCTCGCCGGTCACGTTGCGCCAGACGCGGAAGATCATGAAATACAGCGGGGGATGCTGGTCGGCGGCCATCGTCCGGGCGACATCGCCCAGGCCCGGCCCGGCGCTGAGCAGCATCGTCCAGCCCTCGTCTTCCCACAGGCTGCGCACCTCCAGATCGTGGGTGCGCAGCGCCCAGCCGAGCAGCAGGACGAGCGCCAGCAAAAGAACGAGCGCGCCGGATCGGGCGCGCGTCGCCGAGGTTCGCGTGATCATGGGCTATGCGCCACTCCCTGCCCAGGGATTCTACCCTGGCCGGGGTGTACCGCCAAAGGAGAGCGTCACCGCCGAGGCGCAGAGAGCGCGGAGAAGGGATCAGGGGAGACTTCGGAAGTCTGTTTTGCCGGCTTTTCCCCGGCGTCCTCTGCACCTCTGCGATTCAAAGACTCCCGCTCCCCACCCGGGACGCCCTCAGAACAGCCGCGGCTGCTCGACCGGACGCCGCCCGTCGAGCAACAGGTAATCCGCCGCGCGCTCGACGTTGACCACGCCCGCGCCGCGCAGATCGCTCAGGCTGCGCAGTTTTCCCCCGCGCCGCGCCACCACAATGCGCTCCGCCCCCTTCGCGCCGATCCCCGGCACGCGCAGCAATTCCTGCCGCGTGGCCGTGTTGACTTCCAGCGGGGCCTCGCGCAGGTGCGCCTCGGCCCAGGCGCGCTTGGGGTCCACATGCAGGGGCAGGTTGCCGTTCGCCGTGAAGGGCATCTCCTCCAGGCCGAAGCCGTAGTCGCGGATGAGGAAGCTCGCCTGGTAGAGGCGGATGCGGCGCGTGTCGTTGGTGGGGGCAACGTTGTCGAGCGGCGTATCGGCGACCGGGCGGAACGCCGAGAAGTAGACGCGGGCCAGCCCCAACTGACGGTGCAGGTGTTCGGTGGCGCTGAGCAGTTCCACATCCGGCTCGCCCGCCGGCCCGACGACGAACTCGGTCGTGCTGCTGGCGCGCAGCCGCCCTTCGCTGGACTGGCGCAGTTCGTGCACCCAGCGCAGCGGGTCGAGTAGCTCGGCGGTGAACTGCTTGCTGGGGGCGATGCGCGCCAGGCGGTCGGCGGTTGGTGCTTCCAGGTTGGCTGAAACGCGGTCCGCCAGGGTCATCGCCCGCAGCACCTGGTCGCGCTCGGCACCGGGCATGATCTTCAGGTGCATGTAGCCGCGGAAGTGGTACTTCTCGCGCAGGATGGCCCCCACGTCGAGGATCGCGTCCTGGCTGCTGCTGCCGCCGCGCACCACGCCCGATGACAGGAACAGCCCCTCCACCGCGCCGGCGCGGTAGAGGGCCATGAAGCCGCGCGCTAGGTCGTCGGGGGTGATCTTGACGCGGCGCATGGCGCTGCGACCGGCGCGAAACGGGCAGTAGAGACAGTCGCGCTCGCAGGCGGTGGTCGTCATCGCCTTGAGCACGGGCATCCGCCGGTTGCCGGCGACGATGTGGGTGATGCACTCGCTCAGGTCGGGGACGTTGCGGCGGCGGGCGGGACGCTCGTGTTCGGGTGCGTCGCCCACCGACTCAAGGTTCCCGGTGCCGCGCAGGCGTTCGAGCAGATCGTGGCCGTCCATAGGGCACCTGGTTTTCGCTCGCCCAGTGATAGTATAAGTATAGCGAACCTTTGTTCTATTGACAAGATCAATTGCGATTGTACCAGTACACTGAGGCACAAATGAGCCAATGGTTAAGCGACGAGTGCCTTGCCTTGATAGGTCCACCGAAAAGGTTGGGCCATCGCGCGGTTGAAATACTCGATAAAAGCCAGCACTTTGGCCTTGAGATCAGCGACCGAGCGAAAGGTGCCGTGTTTGAGCAGCTTGCGAACCAGGATGCTGAACCAAAGCTCAATCTGGTTCATCTAGGAAGCGTGTTTGGGCGTATCGTGAAAGACAAGGCGATGGGTCGGGTCAGAGAGAAAAGCGCCGCACCTGGTCGTGGCAGGTCGTCCAGCCGTTCCTCCACACTCAAGTCATCCAACTCGATCGGCGCAAGCTCTCGTCACCGCCGCCGCCACAACCGCACCATGTCGATGGATTGGTGGACTTCACGCGCAATCTCGGCATTGTTCTGGCCTTCAGCCGCTTTCTTGAGAGCTATCCAAATAGGCATGACTGAACCTATAGCCTATCAGCTAGTCTCAGAGGTCAACTTAAGGAAGAACTGCGCTACCTGAGTTTCCTTGCAAACAGTCTCCAGACATGCTTTGATGGTGTTGACCGGGCGTCTGCTCACGAATCCTCCCCCACCCCGCACCAACTCCTCCCGCGCCGTGATGCCGCACATCGTGCGCAGGAAGTCCTCCAGCGTTGCGCTGTGGGGCGGGTGTAGTCGAAGGGCGGCCGCGCGCTGGTGCGCGCCGGCGCGGGGGGCGTGGACGCAGCGCGCGATCTGGCGGGCCGGATTCGCGGGGCGCTGGACGAGGGGTAAACTCCCGCTGCCGTCCGCCCCTGAACTGCGTGTGGAGAGGGGATTTAGCAGTCAGGTAAACGACAGATCAGGACTTCTCAAGGGGTCTCTGAGCCGGTGCTGTCTGGCTCTGCCCATGACCGTTCTTGGGGGAATCTGGCGGCGTGACATGCGGCAACGTCACGCGGAAGGTGCTGCCCTGGCCTGGCCTACTCTCGAAGCTGATCGCCCCGCTCTGCAATTCCACCGCCTGTTTGACGATGGGCAGCCCCAGGCCGATGCCCGGAATCGCGTCTACGTTGCTGCCCCGGAAGAAGGGCGTGAACAGGTGAGGTTGCTCCTCCAGCGGGATGCCGATCCCCTTGTCGCGCACCGTCAGGACGGTCTGCCCGGCGTCCTGGGTGATGCTCAGCGATACCGTCTTGCCTGCCGCAGAGTATTTCACGGCGTTTGAAAGCAGGTTGCGCACCATCAAGGTGACCAGGTTCGGATCAGCCTGGATCACCGGCGAGGACGGCGCAGGGTTGAAGGTGATCGGTACCTCTGCGTCCTGGGTCTGCAACTGGTCGTCTATGATGCCCTGACACAGCGCGTTGATGTCCACCGGCTCCGAGCGGACTTCCAGCGCCCCCATCTCCGTCCGGGTGTGCACCAGTAGGTTGTCGGAGAGCTGGCGCATGGCCTGGCCGGCTTCCTTGATCTTGCCGAGGCGCTTGCGGCGCTCCGCCTCCGTCTGGCGCTCCCAGTAGTGTTCGAGGATTTCGGCGGACGACAGAATGACGGCCAGCGGCGTGCGGAACTCGTGCGACGCCATAGATAGGAAGTGTGTCTTCAGCCGGTTGATCTCCACTTCGCGGTTCAGGGCATTGCGCAGGTGCGCCTCCATCTTCTTTTGCGGGGTGAGGTCGTGCAGGGCGGCGATGATGTGCGGCGAGCGCCCGAAACGGGCGCGGATAGGCGAGAGCGCCACTTCAAACGGCACGGACTCGTGCGCCAACGGGGGGCACCAGAACGACACTTCGGCCAGGTGTTGGGTAGTCCGCCGCGTTACTGCTTCTTGCAGCTTAAATCGCAGTGCCTCTTTTTGGGAGGGCCGCTGCGGGCAAACAACGTCGAGGAGCGAACGCTGCCCCAGCCCGCACATGGCCTCGAAGGCCGCGTTGACCTTCTGAATGGTGCCGTCAGGAGACACGACCGCGATCGGGTCGGCGCTGCCGTTGAGAATGTCGCTCAACCCCTGCCCGATGTCCATCATCCGCCAGACCAGCAAGGCGATGACCAGGCCCGTCCCCCCGGCGAACAGGAGCAGCAGCACGGTGAACAGGGTGCGGCTGGCCTGGCCGTATTGGTAAATATCGCGCTCGTTGACAGTGCGCACGATCACCGCCGGGTTGCCGGACACATCGTGCAACAGCGCATAGCCGGCGAGGTAGTCATCGTTGAGGGCGCGCACGAACACCGTCTCTGTGCCGGAAAGTGCCTGGCGCGCGCTGGCGAAATCGGCGGGCAGGTTGCTGTCGTCCCACAGCGCCATCGTGATCTGGCTCTGCGTGACCCCCTCAAAACGCGCGATCAGCGCACGATCCGGCCAGCGCCCGAATAACAAAACGCCCCTGGAGGGGCCGCTTTCATCGCTGGTGAGGATCGGCTCGGCGGCGAACAGCAGTGGCCCTTCGGGCAGGATGAGCAACCCGGCCAGGCTTTGCTGTGGATCGAGCAGGGAAGTGAGCGAGCCATCCCACACCGACGGCGGCGGCGGCACCTCTCCACCTCCATCGGCCTGCGCGTCATAGGCCATGCTGAAAACTACCTGGCCGGAGAGATCGGTCAGCACAGCCAGGTTCAGGCTCAGCGTCTGGAACATCTCAGGCAGGTAGTTTGAGGCGAGGTACTCTTCGTTGCGGTCGGCCATGAACTGGTAGGTGTCGTCCCAGTTCGCCCAGTCGTTGGTTTGCGCCGACAGCCCCGCCAGCTCGTTGCGGTAGGTGTGCAGCAGGCTTCGCAAGTGGGCGTAGGCGTGGGTTTCCTCCATACGGGCGATGCTACTGGCGATGAAAGCGTTCGACGCGATGACCAGCAGCACCACAAACCCGGCGAGCAGGGCAACAATGATGACAGGAGTCCTCTTGGGAAACAGCATCGCTGCATGTTCCAGACCAGGTGCGAACTGCCCCACTCATGAGTCTGCCAGGGTCGGCGGAGCGTAACAGGTGACTCTCGAAGGCTCCCCCTATTCTATTGAGGCAGGGTCAAAATGCCATAAAAAGATTTGTGAAATATTGATGAAAATTAACGGGCGCTATGGTGACTCCTGATCACCCAGCCGGATCGCCCGGCTCGCCCTGAGAGGCCGTTTGAGAGGTATCTTTACCCCCATCCCCGGCCCTTCCCCCGCAAGCGAGGGAAGGGAGAAAGGACTGCTCTTGAAGTCTCTCCCCGCCTGCGGGGAGGGATTTAGGGTGGGGTTGCAGGCCTTTTCAAACGGCCTCCGAATGATGGTTGCTTTCTTCACGAGAAGAGACTATAATCGCATTAACCTTATCCGTTAATGTATCGAGGAGGCATTCAGGGGGTGGAGATAACCTTCGATACCAATAGACTCCGTGAGGAATGCTCTTCTTTCAGACTCTTGGTTAAACGCTACGGCGAGAGACAGGCGAAAAAGATTAGGCAGCGTCTTGACGACCTTCGAGCGGCAGCGGCTCTTGAAGACATGAGGTATATCGGGGGCCGCTGTCACGAACTCAAAGGGGATCGTCAGGGACAACTGTCGCTCGACCTTGTTCATCCCTATCGTCTTATCTTTGAAGTGGCCAACGAGCCAGTTCCCCGGAAACCAGACGGTGGTCTGGACTGGAAACAGGTCACGGCAGTCAGGATTCTGGGAGTGGAGGACACCCATGAGTAACGTAGTGAACGAGTACCACCCTGATGTAGTCTCCCCTCCAGGGGAAACGTTACAAGAGATTCTCGATACTATCGGCATGTCCCAGGCGCAACTGGCGCGGCGCACAGGCAGGCCCACCAAGACGATCAACGAGATCATCAAGGGTAAGGCTGCGATCACGCCAGAGACAGCCCTCCAGTTGGAGCGCGTCTTGAGGGTGCCAGCCGCCTTCTGGCTGAGGCGCGAGCAGCATTATCGCGAGTCTATCGCAAGACGGAAGGAGCGAGAAGGTCTGGCCACTCAGACTGAGTGGCTGAGGTCGAGCAAGATTCCCTGGAAAGAGATGGTGTCCAAAGGCTGGATCGATCCCTCTGATCCTGACGATCCCGTTCAGGTGCTAGAGGCTGTTCTCAGCTTCTTTGGCATCACTTCTCCACTCCAATGGTCTGCTCTCGGCTATCAGACCTACTTCCGCCAATCTCACGCCTATGAAATCAATCATGCAGCGGTAGCAGCCTGGTTGCGCAAAGGCGAGCTTGAGGCATATGCTGTTCACTGCGCCCCCTATAATCCACACAGATTTCGGGATGCGCTGGGCAAGGCGCGGGCGTTGACGCTGGCACTGCCGGAAGTCTTCGTGCCTGAGTTACGCGCAGTCTGTGCGGCAGCAGGGGTTGCTGTTGTGTTCGTACCTGAACTCAGTGGATCGCGCGTGAGCGGGGCAACTCGTTGGCTCAGTCCCACAAAAGCCCTTATTCAACTGAGCCTGCGCTACAAGACGGATGATCAATGGTGGTTCTCGTTTTTCCATGAGGCGGGGCACATCGTTCTGCATGGGAAGAGCGAAGTGTTCCTTGAAACAGAAGACGAAGAGGCTGTGGACTCAAAGGAGACGGAGGCCAATACGTTTGCTGCTGACCTCCTTATCCCGCCAGCGCAGATGGCTCGCCTCAGACACCTGATCCCTGCACACGGGAGGTTCATAAGCCTGGAGAAGATCAGGAAGTTCTCCGACGAGACAGGCATAGCACCCGGCATTGTGGTGGGCAGATTGCAACACGAGGGGCTGCTGCCGTACACGCACGGCAATGGACTCAAAGTGGGACTCGAATTGGATCGAGTCGTAGCACAGGCAGGTTCTTAGGAACGCGCCGTCGCTTTCAGCAAAACTTGACAACCCCCCGTCTACTTGCGCTACAATACCAAGCGGCCATTATATATGGCAGTGCGACGCGCATCATCCCTGATAGTCCCGTCTTTATCGCTCAGACGGGACTTTCATTTCGTTCAGCCCTCCCCCGCCACCACCTCATAGACGCGCGCCCCGTCGCGGTCGAAGACCAGCCGCAGGTAGGGCGCATCTGCCACCTTCTCCGCCGCATACGACGCCGCCTCGTCCAGCGGCGGACGCCAGCGCACCATGTCGGCCAGCGCGTCCGGGTTGGCGAAGACCTGCGGCACCAGCACGTAGCGCACGCCCGCCGCCAGCAGCGCCGCCTGCTGCGCCGCATCAGCCGGGTCGCGCCAGAAGGCCCGCAGCGCGTCTTGCTCGGCGTCGGCGCGCGCCGTCCCGCGGAAGAACGGCTGCGGGCGGAAGAAAACCGTGTCGCGCTCAGCGATGACCGGCGCCCAGTCCCCTTCGTGCGGGCCGGGGTGATTCAGCACGCGCGCATCGGGGGGCGTGTGGTCGCGCAGCCATTGCATCGCCGCCACGTCCGCCGACGACGAAAATGCGCCGTAGAAGCGCACGCCCGCTTCTTTGCTGGCTGCCAGCAGCGGATCGAACGCGACGACGATCACCAGCAGGGCCACCGCTCCCAGCGCCACCGCCGGGTAAGCCAGCCGCCGCGCCAGCCAGTCCGCGCGCGCCGCGCCCCGCCGGTCGGCCAGCCACAGCAGCCCGCTCCCGCCGAGAATCGTGTAGGGGATGATCGGCCCGTGCCAGGCCAGGCTGAACGGGTAATCGTACTTGAGCAGCGGAGCCAGCAGCGCCGGGAATGCCCGCTCCAGCAGGCCGAGCGTCGAGAACTCGACGATGGCGATCAGCCAGACCAGCGCCAGCAGAGTCGCCGGGGAGCGCCGCCGCGCGGAACTCAGTGCGCCGATCACGGCCAGCACCACGATCACCCCGCCGTGCATGATCACCATCGTCCGCCAGTGCGCGGCGCTGACCTCGAACGGCGATTCGATGCCGGAGCCGAGCAGCTCGCGCAGGCTGACCAGCCAGGGCGCGACCAGCAGCAGCGCCGCCAGCGGTATCCAGACGGCGACCGTCAGCCAGGCGCGGAGCGTGGGGCGCGGGCGGGCCAGCCACACGACGATCAGCCAGGGCGCGTAGCCGAGGATCAGGGCGATAGTCGTGTCCGGCTGGCTGAGTGGCACCGCCGCCAGGCAAATTGCCGCCAGCGCCCCGTTCCAGGCGTCCGGCGAACGCAGCGCGCGCAGGGCGAAGGTGAGGAATCCCAGAGAGAAGGCCAGCGCCAGCAACGCCGTGTAGTGCGAATCCATGAAGGCGGTGAGCAGCCCCGTCCCGCCCAGCGCCGCCAGGAGGAAGGCGCGGCCCAGCCGCCGGTCGCCCAATTCGCAGCCCAGGTCGTAGGCGGCCCAGGCGAAAAGGGCCGCCGTCGCCGCGCCGAGCGCCATCTGCAAGGTGTGGATGCCGGGCGTGAAGCGCGCGCTCAGATGAGCGATCAGGCCCGGCTGCGCGGGCGAGTAGAGATAGTCAATCTCCGGGTGCCAGGGGGCCAGCGTCGTGTAATCGCCGCCGTCGCGCAGCATCAGGGCCAGGGTGCCAAAGCCCTGCGCGTCCGTGTCAAGCGGCACGGGCAGCACCAGCAGGGCGACGCCGAAGGCGACGATGACCAGCGCCAGGGCCGCCAGGTCGCGCGCGGAAGGGCGATCCCAGCCATCGGGCGCGTGGTGCTGGCGGCGCAGCGCCAACCCGGTCGCCGCCGCGAACACGGCGAGCCAGGCTGCGTCGCCCAGCCCGGCAGACCAGCCGATCAGCGGGGCGAGCAGCCAGGTCAGGTCTACGACGGCGGCCAGGGCTGCCACCGCCCCCAGGCCAACGCGCAGCCCGCGCGCTGGCAATGCGGCGGCGGCCAGAGTCCCCAGGCCGAGCAGCACGCCGGCCAGCAGCAGGTAAGCGGCGAAATCCATCAGCGGCCCCCGCGCGTCAGAGGTGACGGAGCCGCGCGGCGTCAAGCGGGCGGATGGGACGGGCGGGGTTGCCCGCCGCGATCACACCGGGCGGGATGCTGCGCGTCACGACACTGCCCGCGCCGATCACGCTACCCGCGCCGATGGTCACCCCCTTGAGCACCAGCGAGTTCATGCCAATAAAGACGCCATCTTCGATGATCACCGGGGCGGTCGCGCCGTCCAGCGGGCGCGCCAGGCGCGTCGCCAGGTCGAGCGGGTGGAAGTCGGTGTCGGTGATGACGCAGTTGGCCCCCACCCACACATCGTGGCCGATGGTGATCGACTCCTCGGCGCAGATCGTCCCGCCGGTCATGCCGAAGCCGCGCCCGATGATCAGCCGCGCGCCCGGCCTGCGCGTGGAGAGGATGACCGGGTGATTGGGGCCGAGCGCGTTGCTGTGCGGCGTCGAGCGCAGCGACAGCCCGTCGCCGATGATCAGTGTGCTGCGGCGGTGCTTCTGCAGGATGGGCACGCCGTAGAAGCGCCAGCCGCGCCCCCAGCGCACGCCCGCCAGGGCGAAGATCAGCCGCGCGCCCGGCCAGCTCAGCCAGCGGCGCAGCTCCAGCCGGACGCGCCAGGGCGTGTCCAGGGCCATGCGCAGCGCGCCCGCCGAGAGCAGTCTCTCCGGCGGGGCGGCGTCGTGATCGTGCTGCGGGTGCTCGCTCATCAACAGCCAGCCTTGCTTGCCAGGTATTCACCTCACCCCTGTTTCGCTTCGCTCAACTTCCCCCTCTCCGCCAGCGGAGAGGGGGTCAGGGGGTGGGATTGCAGGCGAGAAGCAACGAACCAGCGATCAGGACAGATAGCCCTGGATGATGCCCACCAGTTGCCTGGCGCGGTGGCGGAAGGTGTGCTCCTTCAAGAAGCGTTCGCGGGCGGCCTGGCCCATCGCGCGCCGGGCCTCATCGTGCGCCAGCAGCCAAGTATACCGCTCAATCGCTTCTTCGGCGCTGTGCACAACGATCAACTCCTTCTCCGGCTCGAACCACGTCTCGATGCCCTCGTAGGGATTGCAGACCATGCACGCGCCCAGCGAGGCCAGCTCGAACGGGCGCGACGAGGAGGAGGCGAACACCGAGGCGTGGGCCTTGCGCGTGATGACCAGGTTAATCTTGCTGCGGCAGGCGTACTCGCGCAGCTTGCTGAACGACAGGTAGGGCAGCATCTGCGCCCGGCCCAGGTCGCCCAGGCGCGTCCCGCGCACGGCGAAGCGCGCATCCGGCAGCGCCAGACTCGGCGCGCGCACCATCGCCTCGATCCACTCGGCGCGGTACTCGCGTCCGTGCCCGTAGAAGAACGCATCGAGGTCTTGGGCCACGTCCACCGGGCTGAACAGGTCTTCGTCCGCGCCGTAGAAGAGCGTGTGCACGGCGCGCGCGCCCAGGTCGAGCAAGCCCTGCCGCCCGCCCTCGCTGTTGGAGATGAACGCCGTGTACTCCGACAGGTCCGCGCCCTGGTAGATGCGGAAGCCGGTGGCAAAGCCCATGAAGGTGGGCAGGCTGGCCGGCACGTCGCCGTCGTAAAAGAAGACCGGCTTGTTATGTTTCTCGACGATGTGACGGGCCACGCCGGGCAGGTGGTTGGCGGGCACGGTGATCACCAGCACGGCGTCCACATCCGGCTGCTGGCGCAGGATGCCGTCCACGTGCCGCCGCCAGCGGGGCGCGATCACCGTCTGCGCCACGCGGCGCACAGCCCGATCCGCGAGGCTCTCGCCCTCGACCTGCGTCCCGGCGGCCTGCGTCTGCCGGACGCCAGTGAGGCGGCGCAGGGTGTCGCGGGCCAGCTTGAACAGATCGCCTTCGCGCTTGGCCGGGTTAGGGGCGGCCCGCCACCAGGGAGACTCAATGGCCGGCCCCTGGTAGGGCGCGGCGATCACATCTACACCCTCTTCGTACAGCGCCTTGAGCAGTTGCCACCAGGCGGGCGTGGCGCTGAAGGGCTGTGTCAGGTCGAGCGAGGACACGATCACCAGCAGTTTCATGGGTGGGCCATCCTGGAAGAGAGTCGTGGGTCAGAAGTCGGGAGCCGGGCGTTTCGCTGAGCGCCCCATACGGCGGCGAGCGATGGCCCGCTCGAAGACGGCGAGCATGGCTTCCGTCTGATGCTGGAGTGTGAAATGCGCCTCGACGCGGGCGCGCCCGGCGGTGGCCATGCGCGCACGCAGCGATTCGTCGGTCATCAGGCGAGTCAGGCGGTCGGCCAGGGCATCGGTGTTGTACGGGTTGACGACGAAACCCGTCTCGCCGTCCACAACCACTTCGCGCGGGCCGCCGAAACACGTCACGACGGGCACCGCACCCGCAGCCATGCCTTCCAGCGCTGTCAGGCCGAACGTTTCGAAACACACCGACAGCAGCGTCACGGCGTGCGCCAACCGGTACGCTGCAGCCAGTTCTGCTCCCTCCAGCCAGCCGCCGGGCACGATCACCCCCGCCAGATCGGGGTTTTCGCCGATCAGGCGCTGCAGATACTCGTCGGAGCGGGCCAGCACCAGCAAGGCCACGTCCGGCACAGCCTGGCGCACGCGCCGCAGCGCCGCCAGCAATTGTTGATCGCCCTTGAAACGGTTGAGCCGCCCCCCGAAGAGGATCACCCGCCGCCCCTCCAGCCTGTAGCGCTGACGCAGCACGGCGACAGCGGCATCGGGCACGTCGAAGTGAGCGGGATCAATGCCGTTGTACACCACCTCGAACGGCGGCAGACGATTGGCTTCCAGTGCCTTTTTCAGCTCGCCGCTCACCGCAACGCGCGCGTCGGTGTAGTAGCGCAGCGTGTGTCGGATCGAGAGGTTGCGGGCCGGATTCCAGCGCAAGCGCATCTGCCGCAGGTTATAGCCGAAGGGCAGCCGGTAGTTGAAACCGTCGCATTGTTCGGGACGGGTTGGGTCAATGAAATAGGTCAGCTTGCCGTAGGCGAAGGTCATCGCGTCGTGCGCGGTGAAGACGGTCGCTGCGCCGGCGTAGCGGGCGATAACCAGGCTGTGATAGCTCAGATGCCCGTGAATATTGTGCGCGTGCACCACGTCGGGCCGCAACTGACGCAGCAGCCGATTGAGCGGCCAGACGGTCTGCGGGTTGAACAGGCCCAACCAGGCCCGCCAGCGCTCGGCGTAGCGCGAATGCAGCACATGCACGGTGAAGCCGTCTCGCTTCTCGACGCGCGAGGGCCCCGGCGAAGAGGTGACAAAGGTGACGCGATGCCCGGCGGCAACATAGCCCTGCCCCAGTTGCCAGGCGACCCTGCCCGCGCCGCCCGGTTCGTCGGGCGGGAGCAGATCGCTGAGGATGACAATGTGCAAGGGTGCCTTCATGGTAAACAGTCGTCAGCATTCAGTTGTCGGTGATCAGGGGTGTTCCTTCTCCGGCAGCATCCAAAAGCGGATAGAGATGACCAAAAAGTTAAGATCAACACTTTGCTCCAGATATTCTCAATGCTTATCTGCCCCTCAACTCTGGTGCAGAAGAAGGTACCGAGAGAGAAGGAACATTTCTTCCCTACCCTAAGATACCACACCCCTTCTGCTCTGTCAGCCAGGTGCCTGCCGGTAGACGCTGATGACACGCCCGGCGACCTGCGCCCAATCCTGTGTTTCAGCGTAGGCGCGGCCCGCCGCCCCCAGTCGTGCCCGTAGATCAGCATCAGTCAGCACACGGGTAATGGCGTCAGCCAGCGCGGGCACGTCGTTCTGTGGGACGAGCAGGCCCGTCTCACCATCGCGGACGGCTTCGGCGACGCCGCTGCCCGTCGTGCCGATCACTGGCAGGCCGCACGCGCTCGCCTCCAGAAAGGCCAATCCGAAGCCCTCGAACTTCTCGCCCACCGTCAGCGAGGGCAGCGCGAAGACATCGGCGTGCTGGTACCAGCCGCGCAGCTCCTCTTCGGACACCTGACCTGGCAGGTGCACGCACTCCGCCAGGCCCAGCGCGCGCGCCTGCTCCTGGACTTTGGCCAGATAGTCCGGCTCTAGCTGAATGCCGGTCACGACAAGCTGCGCGTCCGGCACGCGCTGCCGCACGCGGGCCAGGGCCTCGATCAGCAGGTGTGTCCCCTTGCGCGCCTTGACGCCGCCGGTGGCCAGGATGGTCGGGCCGCGTTTGGCGGGGGCGGGCGCGGGTTGCCGAAAACGGGCGACATGTACCCCGTTGCGGATGACGTGTGGTGCGCTGCCCGGCAGTGCCGCCCGTACCTGCTCGGCGGTGAACTCGCTCACGGCGATCACGTGCGCGCGGCGATAGGCGCGACGATAGAGCGCACCGACCAGTCGCCGCCGGACCGTCTGCGGGACATAGGTGCCGTGCGCCGTCACTACCAGCGGGCGCTGACCCGCTGCCGCCGCGCCCAGAAGGCTATACGGCTCGGCGATCACGTGCAGCAGGTCGCAGTCGGCAGTCGCCCGGCGGACGCGCGGGATCGCCAGCAGCGAGCGGGCAACGAACAGGCGCGGGCGCGGCACCAGGCGCGGTAGCACCGGGCGCAGGTCGGCCAGACCGTCATCCCCTGGCACTGTCTCGCCGGGCTGCGTCAGCGCGACTACTTCTACGCCCTGTGCGGCCAGGGCGCGGGCCAGCTCCAGCGCGTAGCGCGCCCAGCCGTAGCGCGTATGGAATCCCGGAGAAAGTAAGGCGATGCGCATCGTCAGGTTAACGCTTACGGGCTTTCACCCAATAACTGGACGGGAAGTTGGGGACGCTGTGATCAATCGCATCGAGGCTCAGGATGTCATAGTGATCTTTGAGGAGGTGACGGATGCCATATTCGGTGAAACGCCAGTAGTCGTGCGGTTCCAGGTGCAACGCCTGGCGAAATGGCAAACCGAGCAACAGGATTCCCCCCGGCTTAAGGATGCGGGTGATCTCGGCTAAGGCGCTCAGATAATCATCCACATGCTCCAGCACACTCCCGCACAGTACCGCATCATAGGACTCGTCGGCGATCTCCGGCATGTGCCGTATGTCAACCTGCAACTGCGCCCCGCGCGCCGTAGACAGATCGGCGGTGGTGTAGGACTTGGCAGCGGTGAAATAGTCACGATAATGGCGACCCTCTTTATCAGAGTCACTGCCGCTGCCCAGGGAAATCACGTGACCGGTCACGTCGGCAGCGTGCTTTCGCAGCCAAGCATTGGCCTCGCGGCGGTTGCGCGTGATATGCAGTCCCAGCAACTCCAGGATTTTGATCTTCAACCACACAGGGAGCAGGTGCTTGAAACGCTCTTTGAAGCGGTAGAGAAACATGCGCATGGGAGAATGCTCCTCGTGTTCAACCTGCTTCTTCCACAAATGCCTTGATCGCTGCCGCCCGCGCTGCCCAAGTATAACGTGCCAGAGCCTCGGCACGGGCGCGTGTTTCCACGCGCTCGCGCAGAGCCGGATCGTCGCGCAAGCGGCGGATGGCCGCGGCCCAGGCCGTCACGTCCCCCGGCGGGACGAGCAACGCCGTCTCGCCATCGGTCAATACCTCGGCGAAAGCAGGCAAGTCCGACGTAACAATAGCCCGCCCCGCCGCCATATACTCGAACAGCTTGAGCGGCGACGTGTGGTAGGCGAACTGCTCCGTCCAGGGGTGTGGCATGGCGCATACGTCGAAGGCGCTCAGGTACAGCGGCACTGCGTCGGGCGATACCTGCCCCGTCGCCAGGAAGCACGTCGTCTCCAGCCCTGCCGCCGCCCAACGGCTGCGCAGCGCCGCGACCATGTCCTCCGGCCCGCCGACAATCGCCAGATACGCACCTTCGACCTGACGCAACGCTTCTACCAGCGTCCCTACGCCCTTGTCCAGGCCGAGCATGGTCAGCCGCCCCACCCAGCCGACGATGAAGGCATCTGCTGGCCAGCCTGCCGCCGCCCGCGCCTCAGCGCGGGTGGGTAGATCGGCGAAGCGGGCCGCGCGGAAACCGTCGTGCGCCACCAACACGCGCGTTGCCCCCAGCGCGCGCATATAGTCCGCCAGATATCCGGTGATCGCCACCACATGCGCCCGCCGCGCCAACAGTTTCTGCAACCGTTGAGCGGGCCGCGAGCGGTGCACCTGATGCATCTCGTAGATCAGCGGCGTGCGCGGGCGCAGTAGCGCCAGCGCCGCGCCGATGAACAGATCGCGCGTGTAAAGCACGTCGGCGCGCTGCCAGGGCAGCCAGACCAGCACCGCCAGCAGATAGGTAAATGTCTGCGTCAGGAAGGTGAGCACCGAGCGCGGGAACAGGGGGAACAAATCCAGGCAGGGCAGGCGGACGAAGGAGAAGTTGCGCCGCACCCCGTAATGATCCCACAGCGAGCGGACGCCGCGCAGTTCGCGCGTGTTGAAACGGCGCGGTGCGACCAGCGTCACCGCGTAACCGGCGTCGGCCAGCGCCTCGCACATCTGCACGATCTGCAGGCCGTGCGCCTTCTCGGTCGGCAGGCGGTTGTTGCTCAGGTAGATCAGGCGCGGCTCAGCCATGACGTACCGCCTCGCCCATCAACGCCACCACGCGATCCATCAGGCTATCCAGCGAGTGCGCCGCCAGCGCCCGCGCCCGCAACTCCGCGCCTAGCGCCGCGCGCTCCTCTGGCGACAGCGCCAGCAACTGCGCCAGCCGGGCGGCCAGGGCGGTTTCGTCCGCGTCCGGCGGCAACAGCAGCAGGTCAGCGGCGTGGCCGATCAGCGGGGCGAAATCGGCGTTGGTCACCAAGGTCGGTTTGCCCGCAAACATGCCTTCCAGCGCCGCCTTGTCGAATAACCCCGGCGGGCTGAGGTTGACGGCGATCGCGCTCCGCCGCAGCAGGGCTATTGCCTCAGCGTGCGGCAGTAGGCCGGTGACGCTCACCGGCGGGGACGGGTCGCAGGAACGGATCAGTGCTTCCAGCATGGCGGGGTAGTCTGGCTGCTCTTGCACTGGTCCGCCGATCAGTTGTACGCGGAACGCACTCACATCGTCCCGCGCGGCCAGCAGCGCCGCCGCGCGGATCAACACGTCCTGCCGTTTGATGCGGGCCAGCCGCGCCACCTGTACGATGGTGGGCGGAATGTCCTCGCCCTCCGGTGGAGGGAAAAGCGCTGCGTCTATCCCGTGTCCCATGACGCGCACCTTGCCCGAAGGGAGCGGAAAGCTGCCCGGAGAGGCCGTGAGAATGTACCTGGCCAGGTGGGCAGCCAGGCGCAGTTCGGGCGTGATCTGCCGGTGCGTGTACCACAGCAGCAGCGGTTTGCGGTGCAGGCGCGCCCAGGGCGCGGCGAACCACACGTAGCGCGGGATCATATGGCAGAAGACGCCGTCAACCTCTGGCACCAGTCGTCGCAGGTGCGCGGTGAAGCGCCACGCCTGCGCGATCCGGCTCGCGCCCCGTTCTTTGCCCATGCTCACCGCCCTGACGTTGGCGGGCAAGGGCGGGTGAGTCGTCTCCTGGCAGATCACGTCCAGGCGATCCAGACGGGCGGCCAGCGCTTCCACCCAGCGCATGACGAAGCCCACATGACCGTCGGCAGGATCGAGCTTGCGCGTGATCAGCAGCCAGCGCACCTCATGCCCTCCCCGCCAGACGCAGCGTCGCCCGGTACGTCTCGGCGATCGCGTCCAGGCCGCGCTCATAGTCGAAGCGTTCCAGCACGTCGCGCTGACCCGCTGCGCCCATCGCCCGCGCGCGCAGCGGATCGTCGAGCAGCGCGATGATCGCCTTAGCCAGCGCTTCCGGCGTGTGCTCCGTCAGCAAGCCGCTCACGCCGTGCCGCACAACCTCCGCCGCGCCCAGGTGATCGGTGCACACGACCGGCGTACCAGACGCCAGCGCCTCGATCAGCACGCGGGCGACACCCTCGTAGCGCGAACTATGCACATAGACGCTGGCAAGTTGATAATAGGCGGACAGGTCTTCGTAGTCCACCCGCCCAGGGAAGATCACGCCGGCGGCCTGTGCCTGACGGACGAAGTCCGGACGCGCCTGGAAGTCGCCAGCCATCACCAGTCGCGCAGAGGAGCGGGCCTGCCGCACTAGCCTGTAAGCCGCCAGCAACAGCTCGACATGCTTGAAAGCCGCCGGAAACCCTACCCACAGCAGCACCGGTTCCTCTGCAGCGATGCCCAGCGCCGCCCGCAGCGCCGCCAGCCGCTCAGGCGGGACCGGCTCCGCGAAGCTGCTCACGTCGGTCGGAACAGTTAGCACGAAGACGCGCGCCGGATCAACGCCGCGTCGGACGCAGATCGCTTTCTCGCGCTGGGAAAGCACGCGCAGCGCATCGGCGCGCGGGACGACGATCCGCGCCACCAGAGCCAAAGCACGGTTGCGCAGCGGGCGTTCGGCTAGCCAGTGCGGATTGTCGAAAAAGTGACTGTGACTCTGCACGTTGAGCGGCAACCCAAAGCGCCACTTGAGCAGCAGCCCGACCAGCCCGCAGGCAAAAGGGTCTTGAGTTGTCACTACGTCGGCGGGGTGTTGCCGATGTAGGCGCGCCGCCACGCGATAGGCCACCCAGGGGAAGAGCGGCGGGCGCGTGTTGGTCGGGTAGACGGCCAGGTTAGCGGCGAGTTGCTGCGGCGCTTTGGGCCGGTTCGCCGGGTTGTAGGCGACGATGGTCAGCGCCCCGATCCGCCGCGCATATTCCAGATGGCGCTCCACGGTGTTGCCGTGTGGATCGCCCAGCAACGAGGAGTCCAGGCTGATCATCAGGACGTGCATACGCTCTCCAGCACCGCCATCGTCTGCTCGACCAGCGTCGCCCAGGCGAAGCGATCCAGGCCATCACCTGTATGCGCGGCCAGACGAGCGCGCGTGTCGCCGCTGAAGGCGAAGCGCAGCGTCTCGGCCAGCGCCGCCGGGTCAGGGTAAGGCACCAGCAGCCCGTTGACCCCGTGCGTGACCAGTTCGGGGTTGCCCCCCTTGTCGCTGGCAATGACCGGCGTGCCCGCTCTCAGCGACTCCAGCGCCACATGCGACAGGCCCTCGTAGCCGGAATAGAGCACGGTGTAGTCGACAGCGCGGAAATAGAGCGCCAGCTGTTCGCGCGCCAGCCGCCCCAGGAAGGTGACGCGCTCGCCGACCCCCTCGGAGACGGTCAGCGCCTGCAACCGCGCCTCGTCCGGCCCATCGCCGGCGATCAGCAGGCGCGCTTCTGGCACGGCGGGCAACACCCGGATCAGGTGATCGATCCCTTTCCAGGGCACCAGGCGGGCGACCGTCAGCAGCAGCGGCTCCGTGCCCAGCCCCAGCGCAGCGCGCGCCTCGGCCTGACCCAGGTTGGCGGACGCCGCATCCGGCGGCAGGGCATTGTAGATGATGTGCACGCGCTCCGGCGGCGCGCCCCAGCCGATGACCATATCGCGCAGGTAACGGCTGGGTACGATCACACAGTCGGCGCGGCATACCTCGCGCGCCCGCTGCGCCTGTGCCAGCCGCACCCGCCAGGGATAGCGCCTCTGCTGAAAAGCGTCAATGTCTTCGGTCGGCGCGATCCAGCCCCGGTTGACGGCGCGCTCCCAGGCCCGGTCGCCAACCACCTTGAGCACGCGCGGGACATCGCCGCCGCCGATCAGCGGCAGCCCCAGGCTATTGACGAACACGACATCAGCGCGGCGCATCTCGCCCCAGGCGACGCGGGCGTAGTCCGCCCAGCGCAAGGGAAGCGCCCGCCGGGGAATGCGACGCAGGAGGTAGGGATAGCCGTCCATCGGCCCCTCGCCGAAGGTCAGAACGCGCACGGTGTGCCCGTGTGCCTGCACTTCCGGCAGCAGGCGATAGAGGTACGTAGCCGGGCCGCCCGACTCCGGGTGGAAGATGCCGCTGGCGACGAAGATGCGCATGGGTCAATACAAGACTTCCGAAGTCTTTGAGACTTCGGAAGTCTGTGCCTTCAACTAAGACTTCGGAAGTCTTCTCTCTCTCTCTCCGGCGATCACAGCCGCACGACGCGCGCTTTGCCCTTGTGATTGCCGATCTTGTTGCGTGTATCTACGATCAGCCGGGCGTGCTCCAGCAGGAAGGCGGGATCGTAGTCGCTGTGATCGGTCACGATCACTACGCAGTCCTGCGCGGAGAGCCACTCGGCGCTCAGCGCCACGCTCCTGGCGACGCGCTCGCCGCTCAATCGCACCGACGGGACATACGGATCGTTGAAGGAGACGATGGCCCCCTTCTCTTCCAGCAGTTCGTGCACGTCCAGGGCCGGCGACTCGCGCACGTCATCAATATCGCGCTTGTAGGCCATGCCCAGGATGCCCACGCGCGCACCATGCAGCGCCTTGCCCTCTTCGTTGAGCGCCTCCATGACCATCTTGACCACGTGATAGGGCATGGAGGTGTTGATCTCGCTGGCCAGCTCGATGAAGCGGGCCGTGTAATTGAGCGCGCGCAGTTTCCAGCTCAGGTAGAGCGGATCGATCGGGATGCAGTGCCCGCCCAGGCCCGGCCCAGGATAAAACGGCATGAAACCGAAGGGCTTGCTCTTGGCCGCCTCGATCACTTCCCACACGTCAATGCCCAGCCGCTGGCACATGAGCGCCATCTCGTTGACCAGGCCGATGTTCACCGCGCGGAAGGTGTTTTCCAGCAGTTTGACCATCTCCGCCGCGGTGGGCGACGAGACGGGGATCACTCGATCCACCGCCGGCTCATACAGAGCCGTCACCACTTCGGCGCAGGCGGGCGTCACACCGCCGACCACTTTGGGCGTGTTGCGCACGCCGTAGGTCGGGTTGCCGGGGTCTACACGCTCCGGCGAGAAGGCGACAAAGACTTCCGTGCCCACCGTCAGGCCGTTGTTGAGCAGGCGCGGCACGATGACTTCCTCAGTTGTGCCGGGATACGTCGTGCTCTCCAACACGACGAGCATCCCCGGATGGCAGACTTTGGCCACCTCGTCCGCCGCCGAGATGACATAGCTCATGTCCGGGTCTTTGGTTTTGCGCAGCGGGGTGGGCACGCAGATGCTGATCGCGTCGGCGTCGCGCAGGTCGTCGTAGGAGGTGGTGGCGCGCATCTTGCCCGCCTTGACCAGCGGGGCCAGGTCTTCGGTGGGCACGTCGGGGATGTAGCTGATCCCCGCGTTCAGCTTGTCCACTTTCTCGGCCTGCACATCCAGCCCGATCACCGTGTAGCCGGCGCGGGCGAACTCGACGGCCAGCGGCAGTCCCACGTACCCCATACCGACAATGCCTACCTTCGCTGAGCGGTCGTGCAGGCGTTCCAGGAGTTGGTGCTTGTAATCAGTCATAGCTCCATCCAGAGGCGAGTAGTGTGGTAGATGGGAGGGTCCCCACGCAGGTTGAGAGGGCCAACAGCGTTTGTTGGCACTGATGAGGGGGTATTATAGCCCGCTGGCCCCTGGCGGACAATGATGCTCATCCGCTGCTGACCCGGATATTCTTCAGAGGCCATGCGGAAACCTCACCCCCGGTCCCCTCGCCGTTTGCGGCGAGGGGGAGTCGCTATACGGTTAAGAGGCCGTTTGAAAAGGCCTACAACCCCACCCTAAATCCCTCCCCGCAGGCGAGGGAAGGGCCGGGGATGGGGGTAAAGATACCTCTCAAACGGCCTCTAAGTCTCCTCTCCGCGTGATACTGTTGGCGAACCAGGCACGCGCTGGTTTCGTAGGGCCGCTGTTCTGCTGCACCCGGCCCACCGCCAGACTTCCGAAGTCTGCGCAGACTTCGGAAGTCTCTTTCCGCGGAATACCCCTCCCCTTGAACGAGCCAGGGAATCGGGCGTTCAGGCAACAGCCCCCACCAGTCGCTCGGCCAGCGTCGCGAAGTCGTCCGCTGTCCAGATCGTCTCACTGCGCGGCGGCCAGGCCCCGCGGAGCGCGGCTCGCCAGCGCTCTGGAATGGCCGACAGCCCGTAAGCAGCCCCCGCCAGCGCCCCGACAACCGTTCCCGCCGAATCCGCGTCGCCCCCCAGGTTGACCACCTGCACCACCGCTTCTTCGAAGGAGTCCGTGTTCAGCAGACCCCACAAGGCACTTTCTAGCGTATGATGCACCCAGCCGGAATTGCGCAGCCGCTCGCGCCGACGGCTCGCGGCCAGCTCAACCGTATCGCGCAGGTCATCGGACAGGGGAACGGTCGTCCGCGCCTCGTCGAAGGCTTCTGTGGGCGTTGCACCGCGTAGCAAGGCGGCAATCATGGTATTGGCAAAGACACAGGCGGCCAGGCAGTCTATGTGCACGTGCGTCACGCGGCTTTGTAGCACGCTGTCGCGGCGGAGCGACTCCGGCTCTGACCAGCAGGCCAGCGCGACCGGCCAGCAGCGCATCAGCGAGCCGTTGGCTGCAGAAGCCCGGTTCCCCTCCTGAACCGCTTCCGCAGCCACGTCCCAGGGATCGCCGAGTCTCAGCCGCCACAGCACGCGGGAAGTGTGCACGCCAATGTCGGACGGACGGGTATCTGCCCAGGCGATGAAGCGCCGCGCCAGGTCGGCGGGGTCGAGCGGGCGATGCGCCAGCAGGCTTTCGGCCAGGGCCAGGGCCATTTCGGTGTCGTCGGTGAAGCTGCCCGCGGGCAGCCGTCCCCTGACCATCTCGCGCACCAGGTCGTTGAGCGGGCGGGGCGGCTTGGCTTCCAGCGGCATCCCCAGCGCATCGCCGATAGCCGCGCCGACGGCGCAGCCGCGCGCCCGGTCGAGCAGGGCGGGATCGAAAGTAGTCTGCGTGTTCATCCGGTCAGTGTTCCTTTCGTACTAGGCACATCGCCCCGGCGCGGGTCGAGCGCAACGGCAGCCCGCAGCGCGCGCCCCAACGCCTTGAAGAGGGCTTCGGCTTTGTGATGATCGTCGCGGCCATAGAGCACGGCAGCGTGCAGATTCATCCGCGCGTTGAAGGCGATGGATTCGAGCACATGCGCCACCAGCGATGTCGGCATCTGTCCGATCAGCGGCGCGCTGAAATCTGCTTGAACGACAGCATAGGGCCGCCCGCTGAGGTCCACGACCACACGGGCCAGCGCCTCGTCCATCGGCACATAGGCATGGCCCATGCGGGCAATGCCCTTGCGATCGCCGAGCGCTTCGTCCAGCGCACGTCCCAGGCAGATCGCCACATCCTCGACTGTGTGATGCGCGTCAATGTGCAGGTCGCCGTTGGCCTGCACGGTCAGGTCGAACAGGCCATGATGGGCGATGTGATGCAGCATATGGTCGAAGAAGCCGACTCCTGTGTCAACCTGCGCCGCGCCTGTCCCGTCGAGGGTCAGGGTCAGTGCGATCTGCGTCTCGTTGGTGCGGCGGGTGATGGTGGCAGTGCGTCCGGTCATCAAGGCTTCAGTCCTTTCGCCATGTCCTCAGGTCTCCGAAGTCTCGGAGACTGCGGACGATTCCCCAATTTGGCGCAATGCGGCCAGCAGTGCGTCGGTGTGCGCGGGCGTGCCGGCGCTGATGCGTACATGGTCGCGCAGGCGCGGCGTGCTGTAATGGCGAATGAGGATGCCGTACTCCTGCGCCAATCGCTGCCGCAACCCTGCCGCGTCCATACCGGTCACCCGGCACAGCACAAAGTTGCTGCGGCTGGGGTACGGGTGCAGGTAGGGGATGGTCGCCAGTTCGCGTTCCAGGCGTTCGCGCTCGGCGATCAGCCGCTCGACGTTCGCCCGCAGATAGGGCAGGTCGGCCAGCGAGGCCCGCGCCGCCGCGTCTGCGGCCACGTTCACATTATACGGCTGCTTGATTTTCCACAAGTGCGCGATGATCTCGCGCGGGAAGATGCCGTAGCCGATACGCAATCCGGCCAGCCCGGCCCACTTGCTGAAAGTGCGCAACACGATCAGGTTGGGTATCTCCGGCACGCGGCGGGCCAGGCTCTCCGCCCCGCTGAACTCGATGTACGCTTCATCCAGCACCACCACCAGCGGCAGATCGAGCAGGCGCTCGACCGTCTGCAGCGGGATCAGGCTCCCGTCGGGGTTGTTGGGCGAGCACAGGAACAGCAGCTTGGCCCCCGTCTCACGCGCCGCCGCTTCGATTCCCTCCACGTCGAGCGAGAAGTCAGCGCGGCGGGGCACGTCCAGCACGTGGGCGAAGGCCAGCGGCGCGTCGAAAGCGTACATGCTGAAGGTCGGCGGCGCGTTGATCACCGTGTCGCCCGGCTCGATGAACAGTTGCAGGATCAGCGCGATCAACTCGTCCGCGCCCGCCCCGGCCAGGATATGATCGGCGCTCACGCCCACATAGTCGCTCAACAGGGCACGCAGCGCGCGCGCCTCCGGGTCGGGGTAGATGTGTGTCGTGTTCAGCGCGGCCAGCGCCTGCCGCGCGCGCGGCGACGGGCCGTAGGGGTTCTCGTTGGCGTCGAGTTTGATCAGCCGCTCCGCCGGAATGCCGAGCTGTGCCGCGAACACTTCCAGCGAGGCCGTCGGCGAATAGGGTTGCATGGCGGCAACGTCGGCGCGGACGCGCACCTTGTCCACTACGCGAGAACGCAAAACGTCAGTCATGTTGACTCGTCCTGTTCGGCGAAGACGCTGACGATGTATTGCACCGCGTCTGGTAGGGAGGGGTTTCGAAACCCGCCCCTACTCTACCGCCCGATGCGCGCTTCGGCGGCGGCGGCGTGCGCAGTGAGCGCTTCGGCACGGGCCAGCACCGCCGCAACTTCGCTCAACTCGGACGCGGCGCGCCTTTCTAGTCCCACCAGGCTGGTGATCTTAACGAAATCCAACACATTGAGCGGCGAGGCAAAACGGGCCGTGCCTCCTGTCGGCATGACGTGCGACGGCCCGGCCACGTAGTCGCCCAGCACCTCGAACGACGTTTCGCCCAGGAACACGCCGCCGGCGTTGCGCACCTGCCCCACCCACTCCCAGGGATTGGCGACCAGCAAACACAGGTGCTCGGCGGCATAGTCATTGGCCACTTCAAAAGCCTGCTCCAGATCGCGCACGATCACCGCGCCGCTGCGGTTGGTCAGCGACTGCGCGATGATCTCCGCCCGGCTGAGCACCGCCGCGCGCCGCTCGACCTCCGCCGCCACGCGCTCGGCCAGGGCGCGGCTGGGCGTGACCAGGATAGCTGAAGCCAATACATCGTGCTCAGCTTGCGCCAGCAGATCGGCGGCAGCCAGGGCGGGGTCGGCGCTGTCGTCGGCGATAACCATTGTCTCGGTTGGCCCCGGCAGCCCGTCAATACCCACGTCGCCATACACCTGTTGCTTGGCCAGCGTGACGAACAGATTGCCCGGCCCGACGATCTTGGCCACACGCGGCACGCTTTCGGTGCCATAGGCCAGGGCAGCGATGGCCTGCGCTCCGCCGACGCGCACCACTTTCGTCAGCCCGCAGACCGCCGCCGCCGCCAGGATCACCGGCGGGACTGCGCCCGTGCCGCGACCGGGCGGCGTGGTGACGACGATCTCGCGCACGCCCGCCACCTGCGCGGGGATGGCGCTCATTAACAGCGACGAAGGCAGCGGAGCCGTCCCACCTGCCACATACACACCTACCGAGTCCACCGGACGAACAAGCTGCCCCAGCGATCCCTTGCGCGTGGCGTCAATCCAGCCGGTGACAGGCTGCTTCTCGTGGAAGCGGCGGATGCGCTCGGCGGCATAGCGCAGCGCGTCAGCGACTTCGACGGGGATAGCGTCGAGCGCTGCGGCGATCTCGTCCTCTGGCACAGCCAGGGTGTCGAGCGTCGCCCCATCAATGCGCGCGTTCCAGTCGAACAGGGCGGCATCACCGCGCTCGCGCACGCTGCGGATGATACGGCGCACCGCCTCGTCGGGCGTCACCGGCTCGCCGAACAGCTTCTGCAGACTATCGCTGAGCCAGGCGGGGACAGTGATGTCGCGCAACGAGTCGCGGCGCAGGATCGTCGCGCGGGCTTCGTTCAGATCGTCGTAAATGCGTAGCGTGCTCATCGAGATACGTCCTCTCCGTTCAGAGTAGATAGCAGGCGTAGATAGCGCTCTGGCGCTTCCTCGAAGATGTAGGTCACTGGCGTGACAACCACACCGCTACCGCCAATGGCACGAATCTGGCGGATGGCCTCGTACAGCTTGCGGGCGTGGGTGACAATGTTGATCGCCCACCACTGACCGGCTTCCTGACGGGTGATCATGGGCGAGATGGTCGGCCCCTGCAGCCCACCCAGATCGGGCTGACTGAAGACGCGCGCGGCCACGTCCTCCATCGAGTTGCCGCGCATGTTGGCGAAGATCATGTACTGCCCCCGCGCGCGCAGGTGCGCCTCGATGAACTCCAGCATCTGCCGGGTAGCCGCCAGCACAGCGGGACGCTCCTTCAAGGCAGCCCGGTTGCCGATCAAAATCGCCTGCGAGGTGACGATGGTGCCGTCGTCGAGCGCGCGCAGGCGATTCTCGTGCAGGGTCGTGCCCGTGCTGGTGATGTCGGCGATGAAGTCCGCGTAGCCCACAATCGGCGCGGACTCCAGTGCCCCGTCGGCGCTGACGATGCGCACGTTAGTCACGCCGCGATCGGCCAGAAAGCGGCTGACGCTCTGCAGGTACTTGGTGGCCACGCGCAACTCACGGCCCGCGCTACGCCGGGCCAGGTCGGCGACGGTGCGCACATCCGCCCACTCCTCCGGCACGGCCAATACCAACCGACACTCTCCGAAGCCGAGCGCCTCGTGCACGACAACCACGTCCTGCGCCCCCTCGCCGAACGCCTCGAAGAGCGTATCGTAGCCGGTGATGCCCAGGTCCACGTCGCCGGCGGCCACGCTGAGCGGGATGTCGCGGGCGCGCTGGAAGAGCAGCAGCACGTCCGGCAGCGCGGGCAGCGTCGCCGTGTACTGGCGCGGGTTGGGTTTGTGGACGCGCAGCCCGCATTCGGCCAGGAAGTCGAGCGTCTCGCCTTCCATGCGGCCCTTGCTGGGCAGCGCGATGCGAATCTGTTCGGACATAGGGGAGTCTCCGGGGCGATCAGCCCTCTATGCCAGCAAATAAAAACGCCCCCCGGCGGGCCGGGAGGCGTCTCGATGATCTTCTGCGTCTGTCACACGCTCAAACGCACAGCATCCACGCGCCAGCGGACCGCCGGTTGGGGGTCTGATGATGGTGCGCGTGAGCGTGAGCCTGCGGTGCGATCATGTGGCAGAGTATAGCGGCGGTGGCGGCGGATGTCAATGATTTTGCGCTCAAGCGGGGACACCTCACGATAGGAGCGAATGACTGAACCGCAGAGGCGCGGAGACCGCAGAGGAGAGACAGATGAAGAACTCTCTTTGGTCTTTCTCTGTGTCCTCTGCGCCTCTGCGGTGAGGCTTTGCTCCCAAATCCGCTTTCGGCCCTACGCGGGGGGTGAGGTAAACCAGGCGCAGCAGAGCAGCGCCCCTACCTGGCAGGTCTTGGACACACCGACGCCACCTGCTGGCTGTATGATCCTGGAACAGGTTCGGGTAGAATAGGGGCCGCCTGCCAGAGCGCCGCCATCGCACGAGGAGCGCCTATGCTCGCCAAACGAATCATCCCCTGCCTGGACGTGCACGCCGGGCGTGTGGTCAAGGGCATCAACTTCGTCAACCTGCGCGACGCTGGCGATCCGGTCGAGCAGGCGGTGATCTACGACCGGGAAGGGGCGGATGAGCTGGTCTTCCTGGACATCACCGCCACGCACGAGGGCCGCGAGACGATGCTCGATGTGGTGCGCCGCGTGGCCGACGCGGTGTTCATCCCCTTCTGCGTGGGCGGCGGACTGCGCACGGTGGACGACATGCGCGCCACCCTGCTCGCCGGCGCCGACAAGATCGCCATCAACAGCGCCGCCGTGCGCACGCCCGACGTGATCAGCGAGGGCGCGCTGCGCTTCGGATCGCAGTGCGTGGTCGTCGCCATTGACGCGCGCTGGAACGGCGATTTCTACGAGGTCTATGTCAGCGGTGGGCGCACGCCGACCGGACTTGAGACGGTCGCCTGGGCGGTGGAAGTCGAGCGGCGCGGCGCGGGCGAGATTCTGCTGACCAGCATGGATCGCGACGGCACGCAGGACGGTTACGAGATCGCCCTGACGCGCGCCCTCAGCGACACGGTGAGCATCCCCGTCATCGCGTCGGGGGGCGCGGGCACGCTGGAGCACTTCCGCGCGGCGCTGGTCGAGGGCGGCGCGGACGCGGCGCTGGCCGCCAGCCTGTTCCATTACCGGCAGCTCAGCGTCAGCCAGGTCAAGGCGTACCTGCGCGAGCAGGGCGTGCCGGTGCGTATCGTGGAGGCGGGCGACGATGGACCTTGAGACTGTGATCGCCCGGCTGCGCTGGACCCCTGACGGGCTAATCCCAGCGGTCGTCCAGGACGCGCACAGCGAGCAGGTGCTGATGGTCGCCTGGATGAACGCCGACGCCCTGCGCCGGACGGTGCAGACGGGCCAGACCCACTTCTGGAGCCGCAGCCGGGGCGAGCTTTGGCACAAGGGCGCGACCAGCGGCCACACCCAGCGCGTGACGGGCATCTGGGTGGACTGCGATGCCGATGTGCTGCTCGTGCGCGTGGAGCCTGCCGGCCCGGCCTGCCACACCGGCGCGGTGAGTTGTTTCTTTCGCACCCTGGAGGCGCTAGGTGAGTGACATTCTCTCTCACGTATTCGCGACGATCACCGACCGCCAGGCCCACCCCAGGCCCGGCTCCTACACCAACCAGCTACTCAGCGCGGGCGAAGATGAGATCGTCAAGAAGATCGGCGAGGAAGCGGTCGAGGTCATCCTGGCGGCCAAAGGGCAGGGCAATGAGCGCGTGATCAGCGAGCTGGCCGATCTGACGTATCACTGCCTGGTGCTGCTCGCTCAGCGCGGCCTGGCGCCCGGCGATGTCGCCGCCGAGTTGGAGCGCCGTCACCACCCGTGAGCGCCGAACGGTGGTGGGTAGTGGTGAACTATTGACTGATGCACGTGCGATTGTAGTGATGAACGAATAG
>CAYNHD010000004.1:0-32474 GCA_964396775.1 uncultured Thermoflexus sp.
CTGCAGCACAGCCTGGCTCGCGCGAGCTTCGTGGCGGGACGCACCGGCATGTTCTACATGGAGCTAGAAGAGTTCCAGATGGTCGCGGACCAGATGGGCGCGGACGCCTTCGGTTTCTTCCCCTTCCCCAGCGGCACCGGTGGCGAGGGCGATCAGAATCTACTCACTGGCGCGCCGGATGGATTCATGGTCTCGGCAGAGACGGAGCATCCCGAAGAAGCAATCGCCTTCCTACGCTTCATGCTCTCGCCTGAGCGCGGTGCGGAATACGTCCGCAGGTTGGGCATCCCCAGCGCCGTGGTTGGGGCGGTCAATGAGGAGACTGCCCTGCCAATCGTTGTGGAGGGCGTGGAAGCCATTAACCAGGCCAGCGGCATGGCCTTGTGGCTCGACACAGACATTCACATCAAGATCGTGGAAGTCTATCTGCCTGGCATGCAGGCGCTGTTGACCGGCTCGGAATCCCCGGAAAGCGTCATGGAGAAGGTACACCAGGCGGCGGTTGAGGTTCAGGCCGAGCTTGCCCAGGAGGGCTAATTCCGAATCCACATCGTTACTTGGCGGGGGGTGTCTGGAGGACACCCCCCAGCCAACAGAGTCTTGAGGAGCCAGGTAATGCCAGAGTTTGAGTGGACGCGCTTCAAGCGAAGCCTAACCCCCTACATGTTTCTGCTGCCAGCTCTGGTCTTCATGGTCGTTTTCATTTACCAACCAATCGTCCAAAGTTTCCGCTACAGCCTCTATAAGTGGAGCGCCTTCTCAGTCTCTGAGAGCTGGAAGTACGTCGGCTTCGACAACTACACGCGCGTGTTCAAGGATGACATCTTTTACGGGAGCATCGTCAATAATGTCTGGTATGCGGTGATTTCCGTCGCCGTGCAGGTATGCTTTGGCCTGGTTCTGGCCGCCCTGCTGGAGTCGCACGTTCTCCCGCGCTTGTACAACCTTGTGTTTCGCACAGCATTGTTTCTTCCCTCGGTGCTGGCGGTCACCATTGTTGGCATCACCTGGCAGCTGGTGTACAGTCCGGCTACAGGCCTAATCAATCAGTTGCTTGAGTATGTAGGGCTGGAGGCATTCAAGCACACCTGGCTGGGCGAAGAGGGAACGGCCATCTTCGCCATCATCGGTGTGTCGCAATGGCAGTGGACGGGCTACATCATGATCCTCTTTGTGGTGGCTATCCAGGCGATCCCCCACGAGTTGTACGAGGCGGCCCGCATTGATGGCGCCAACGGCGTCCAGCAGTTTTTCCACATCACGGTGCCCGGCGTGCGCCAGACCTTCTTGGTGATGACTACCATCACCGTGATTGGCGCTTTTCAGGTGTTCGACATTGTGTGGGTGATGACAGCAGGCGGACCCAATCACGCCAGCGAGACATTGGGCAACTACCTGTACCGGGTTGGGTTCCGCAATGACGAGATGGGATATGCGTCAGCGCTGGCAACGGTGATGTTCGTGATCACCTTTGTGCTGTCGTTTGTCCAGCTTCGGCTGGGCGGTGGCATACAGCAGGAGGCCCATTGAGATGACTAAGTCTCAACTCGCGGAGCGCCAAGTTGCGCGCCGACTAATCATGCGGTATCGCGCCAATCGCCTGTTTACGCAGTTGATCGTGTTGAGCTTATTCCTGGTGCTCACTGTGATTGCCATTTATCCCATGATTTGGATTGTCACCAACTCGCTTAAGAGCGACATTGACCTGTTCGAGCAGACCTGGGCGTTTCCTCAGAAGCCTCGCTGGGAGAACTACGAGCGCGCGTGGAAGTTCGGCATCGGCAGGTACATCATCAACAGCATGATTGTGACAGGGGCAAGCGTAGTGGGCACTGTTGCGATCAGCACCATGGCTGCCTATGCCCTGGCACGCTACAGGTTCCGCGGCCAGACCTTTCTGCTCTTCTTCATCTTGGGTGGGCTGATGCTCGCTCCACAGGTCACCTTGATCCCGCTGTTTCGCACTTTGGTGAAACTGGGCATCTACAACACCTACCTGGCGCTGATCCTGCCCTATATCGCGTTTGGCATTCCGTTCTCCACCTTCCTTATCCGCGCCTACGTCATGGGGCTGCCCAGGGAGCTAGAGGAAGCGGCCTTCATTGACGGCGCGGGGCCGTGGAACGTATTCCTGCGCGTGATCGTCCCGCTCAGCCGCCCCGTGATCGCTTCGGCTATGGTCATCGAAGCCATGCGCGCGTGGAATGAGTTCATGTTCGCTCTGACTTTCATCGAGTCGGACAAGCTGCGAACGCTCACCATCGGCATTTCCGCGTTTCAGAGCACACTGCGCGCGGAGTATACGGTGGTGATGGCCGGTCTGGCCATTGCGGCGATCCCCATGATTCTGGTCTTCCTGATCGCACAGGGGCAACTTATCCGTGGTCTGACCGCGGGGAGTCTGAAGGGATAGAAGGTACCATGCCTCGGAATGACTCTGCGCTGGCCTAATTCCTGTACCCGATAGAATGCAGTGGCGTGGTGTAATAGCAGCCGACTGAACGGCCTCGCAGAAGGTCTCCCTGGACGAACGAGAACTGATCTGACCTGACCCCTGACTCTGAGGTCTTTTGTGTTTCCCCCCAAGTCGGTCCTCGTCCGTTCCCCCTTATTTCTTCTTCGCAGGAGCAATTCTCCATGACCAAGCACGTCCCCATCAGAGAAGGCGGTGTCGTGCTCGTCGAAGACGCCGACTATCGCCACCTCACCCAGCACGAGTGGTTCCTATCCAAGACCGGCTACGCTGTTGGCCTCATGCCCAACAGGGACGGCAAGTTATCCCTGCACTATTTGCGCCGCATTATCCTGCAACCCACGCCTAGTGAACAGGGCAACCCCGTCAACGGCGATCCACTGGACAACCGGCGAGCCACCCTGCGCCTGGTCACTTCGCACCAGAACCACCAGAACGGCAGGGCCAAGAGCAATTCGCATATGGGGCTGAAAGGTGTGGGCTGGCACAAGGAGCGCGGCAAGTACTACCCACGCATCCAGCCGCAAGGTCTGCGCTGCCACCTGGGCTACTTCGGAAGCACCGAGACCGGCCCTCGGACCACACCCCGACAGGCGGACTCCGCGATCTGTGGCCCTTCTGGTGGCTCAGAGCTGCGTAGGCGAGGCTTCAAGTTGGATAGTCCGGAGCAGTCCTGAGCGCCGGGACAGTTCCGAGCGGGGGAACGCGCTCTCAGTTCCCCTTACCACTTCGACGTGCAGTTCGCCCACAGCGCAAACGGCGCGCACGACTGCCGCCACTACTGGGCGACGTACTGGGCGCGGAAGGTGGCTGTGCTGCGCTGCAGGAAGCGGGCAGTTGGAGCAGTTTGGCCATGCCGCGGCGCTATGTGGAAGCCAGTGAGGTCGCCAACGAGGGGATGGCGTGACTGGGTGCGCGCCAAAAACAGACACCCCGATGTGCCTACATACGCTGTGGCTTGACCAAGGCCATCATCATCGGCGTCCAACTTGTCCGATCGTCTGTGCCGTCCAGGTGGGACCCTTAACAAATGGCTGGCCGTCATGCCACACCAGCCGGTCAATGCGCATCAGCCGGGCAGACATATCCGGCGACCAGGCGTGGTAGACGATGAACTCCTGCCTGCCGTCCGGGCCGAGCGCGAAGGAGTTGTGACCGGGGCCGATGACATGGCCCGGCACCGATTTGAGCAGCGGTCCTTCGTGATTGGGGCGTCTGTATGGCCCCAAAGGATGGTCGGCCACCACATACGACACCCCATAGTTGTCGTTGTGCCACGCTCCCCCGCTGTAGAAGCAGTAGTAGCGGTTGGCGTGAACGCGCACCGCCGGCCCCTCGATCGTATACCAGTCGTAGACCCTGCCGTAGAGCGCGCGCCGCGCCTCGAACAACTGCCAGTCGCTATGTGGGCGCACGACCACCTGAGGATTCCCCCCCAGCGTGACCATGTCCACCAGGCGATCCACGACGATGCCCGTCCCTACACGGTAATCTCCGTCACAGGTCAGGAAGTCGCGGGCATAGAACAGATACCAGGTTCCATCGCGATCCTGGAAAGGGTGCGCGTCAATGGTGAAGGGATCGTCAGGGATCAGCACGCGCCCTGTATCCTGGAAAGGGCCAGCCGGGCGGAGGCTGGTCGCCACGCGCAACTGGTGATTGTGTCCCTGGCCGTTGGCCGAATAGTACATATAGAAGACGCCTTCAGCGTAAACTACCTCCGGTGCCCAATACTGATCGGCTCCGGGCAGCGGCTGCAACGCCCAACCAACAGCCTCCCAGGTGACCAGGTCGGGCGAAACCAGCACAGGAAACTGCCTGCCATCCGGCCCCGCCGGCCCGGTGCCATAGGCGTAGTACACACGATCGTGGGTGAGCACGAACGGATCGGCCATGTAATGGGGAAAGACCGGGTTGGTGAAGATCAGCGGCATGGACAGGTCCTCTTCGACAGGTTGCCCGGCAGAACGCCAGTCGAGCATCAGACATCAATGAAAGCAAGGTGGTTGACACGCCCTCAAAACAGTTTTACAATGTGTTTAACCATTTCAAAACATAGTATTATGTTTTGAATGATTTGTGAAGCCCCCAAAAAGGCGCATTCGCGCCCAATCTATCGAAGTGAAACATAGAAAACTGGTGCTTAGGAGCAATTCACAGTGACCCCCCATCACGGCGAAGCGGAAGCGAACACTTTTGCGGGGCGTAAACTGGTCATCGCCATTGACGAGCCATCTGCCCATGTCGAACAGTTGCTCAAGGGCATGGCTTCCGGGCCGCGCATCGAGATTTTGCGCTATCTGGGCGGTCACAATGGCAGCGTGAACGAGATCGCCGAGGCGCTAGGGATGCCCGCTTCGACCGCCGCCCTGCACATCAACCAGCTTGAGAAAGCCGGCCTGATCCGCACCGAACTGAAACCGGCCAGCCGCGGTCTGCAGAAAATCTGTGTGCGCCTGTTCGATCAGGTCGTGATCACCCTGCCCGCTGGAGAGCTGCCCCACGAAAACAGCTTCGACATCTCCATGCCCATTGGCGCTTACGTGGACTGTGATGTAGCCCCCACCTGCGGCTTGGCCAGCGAACACGGCATCATCGGCAACTTGGATGACCCAGCCTCATTCTACTACCCTGAGCGGCTGCAAGCCCAATTGCTGTGGTTCAAGGTCGGCTACGTCGAATACCGCTTTCCCAAACGCCTGCCCGCCAACGCCGTGCTCGACAGCCTGCAGATCAGCTTTGAAGTGTGCTCCGAAGCGCCGCTGCACAACGACGACTGGCCGTCGGACATCACCCTGTGGATCAACGGCGTCGAGGCCGGCACGTGGACCAGCCCTGGCGATTTTGGCGGAGAGCGCGGCGCGTTGACGCCGGACTGGTGGGAGGAGTGGAATTCCCAGTTCGGCCTGCTGAAAGTCTGGAAGGTGACGCAGACCGCTTCCTTCGTGGACGGCATCCAGGTCTCCGCAGTGGCTCTCCAGGACCTTGATCTGGACGATCACCCTTGGATCACTGTGCGGATTGGGATCAAAGAGGACGCGGTCAACATTGGCGGAATGAACATCTTCGGCGGCCGGTTTGGCAACTATCCTCAGGATATCTTGATGCGGATGCGCTTCCGGGCCTGAGTGGCTTAGGCAAGCTCCTGATCAGGGAAAGCTAGTGAGTTGGAAAAGGAGGTATCTCATAGAAGACGTGGCGTTCCCGACGACAATTCTCGACATTCCGCAAATGCACGTGAGCGACATTTAGTAAACGGGAGGACGAAGATGAGAAAGATGACGAGAGGTCTCGCGCTGTTCGCTTTGGTTGTCACCATGACGGCAGGTGCGCTTTTCAGCCAAAGCATCACCCTGGCCCAGGAGAAGGTGACCATCACCTTCTGGAATGGGTTCACGGGACCCGACCGGCCGGCAATGGAAGCGCTGATTCAGCAGTTCAACGAGAGCCAGACCGAGGTAGAGGTCCAGTTGAACATCCTCCCCTGGGACAGCCTTTACCAGACCTTACTGGGGGCGCTGTCTTCTGGCGAAGGGCCAGACATCATCGGGGTCAATTTCAACTACGTGCCAGTGTACGCGTCCAGCGGCTATGTCGCTGACCTGACCGGCTATCTCTCAGAAGGAACGAATCTGGATCCGACGTTGTGGCCAGAGTCGCTGGTCGAACGGCTACAATACGACGGCAAGTTCTACGCCGTGCCCATCAACTTCGCCACGCTGCTGATGTACTACAACAAGGACCTGTTTGCTCAAGCCGGCCTAGATCCAGACAATCCACCAAAAACGTGGGATGCGTGGATCGCGGCGCTACGCGCAACCACTGGGGAGGGCATGTATGGCACTGCCTTTGGCGAACGCGAGACCATCCCCAACTGGCCAATTCTGCTGTGGGGCGCCGGGGGTGACATCGTAATGGATGGCAAGTCGGGCCTGAACAGCCCGGAGACTCTGCAGGCGCTCAATACCTGGGGCCCGTTGGTGCGTGACGAAGGTGTCAGCCCGTATGGTCTGACGGGAGCAGAAGCCGACCAGCTCTTCCAGAGCGGGCGTGCAGCCATGGAAATCACCGGGCCATGGATGGTTAATGGCTATCTAGAAGCAGGTGTGAACTTCGACGTTGCGCCAATCCCAGAAGGTCCTGCTGGTCCAGTGACACTGGCCGACTCGGTTGTCTTCATGGTGACGGAAACCAGCCCGTACAAGGAAGCTGCAATTCAGTTCATTGACTTCTGGAACTCGCGCGAGTCACAACTGTACTGGTGTCAGAACACTGGTTTCCCACCAGCACGGTTGGACTTGGCCGACGACCCAGCGTTGTTTGAGGCCAACGAGTGGGCAGCCAAGTTCGCAGCAGTCGTGCCCTACTCGCGCTTTTACCTGGGTGGTCAACCTAAGTACGTTCAGATCGAGAACGATATCTTCGTTCCGATGATCCAGAATATCACCCAGGGTGTCCTCAGTATCGAAGAGGCTGCAAAGAACGCCAACGAGCAACTAAACGCGCTGCTCGCTGGCGAATGACCTTCGTTCAGATGCCCGGGGAACCAGTCCATCGGCTGGTTCCCCGGCCATTTACCGGGGGTGATTTCGGGTACGAACTTGGAGGCAGACAGATGACCCAGCCAAGGCGAAAGAGATTAGCCGCGAAAGCCTTGCCCGGTCTAAGAGCCGAATTCGGTAGGCTTACTCACGTGAAGGTGCGCCGTCAGGCGCGCTATGGGTATACCTTTCTGTTGCCTAGCATGGTGGTGTTGGCTGTCTTTGTCTTTTGGCCGATCCTGCAATCCGTAATTCTCAGTCTGCAAAAATGGCGTTTTGGCGCGAAAAAGACCACTTGGGTTGGTTTGGATAACTACAGACGGCTGCTGGAAGACCCTCGTGTCGAGGGAGCGTTTGCAAATACAATTGAATATACGCTTGTCGTCGTTCCGATCACACTGTTCCTCGCGCTGCTGCTGGCATTGGCGCTTAACGAAAGAATACCGGGACGCTCGATCTACCGTGCCACATTCTTTGTGCCGGTGATTGCTTCGTTTGCAGTGGTAGCCATTGTCTGGCGCTTCTTGCTGAATCCCGATATTGGCCTGCTAGCTTATTGGTCGAGAGAGGCGGGAATACCGACCCGCTCCTGGTTGCGCGATGCGCGCTACGCCATGCCGGCAGTGATGATCGTGAGCATCTGGAAAAACGTCGGCTTCAACATGGTGATTCTGCTGGCAGGCCTGCAAGGTATCCCTGACGTGTATTATGAAGCGGCCAAAGTGGACGGGGCAAACCGGTGGCAGCGCTTTCGACATGTGACCATGCCACTATTGCGGCCTACGTGGACGTTTGTGCTGATTATCTCGATCATCTCTTCATTCCAGGTCTTTGACCAGGTGTGGGTCATGACACCACGTGGAGGGCCGCTTCACAGCACTGAGACTGTGGTCACTTATATTTACTACCAGGGCATCGAGCTGCTGGATATTAGTTACGCAGCCAGTATCGGCGTCGTGCTTTTCGCGGTGGTGTTGGTGCTCACTCTGATCCAGCTCCGCGCGTTCCGCTTCCGCGAACTAGATTGACAGGAGTAGTGGATGATGAGCACACCTCGTTTCCTACTCATCAGGCCAGGGACAGACAGAGGGCAGGCTTTGTTCTATGCCATTCTCATACTTGTGCTCACAGTAGCTGCTCTCGTCGTCGTCTTCCCCTTTGTCTGGATGATCTTTACATCTCTCAAGTTTGAGAAGGATGTCTTTTCTTACCCGCCTGGACTCTTGCCTTCGGAGTGGACGCTCCAGAACTATACTGACATCTGGAACAGATTACCGATGGCTCTCTTCTTCAGGAATAGCCTCATTTTTGCAGGAGGGGTCACGCTTGTCTCGTTGTTCCTCGACTCCCTTGCCGCTTATGCTTTCAGCCGTTTGGATTTTCCGGGGCGCGATACTGTGTTCGTGTTTGTGCTGGTGGCGTTAATGTTACCCTTTCAGGTGACATTCATCCCACTCTATGTCACTGTACAGAGCCTTGGAATGCTCAACAGCTACGCCGGGCTGATCATCCCGCGTGCAACCAATGCGTTTGGCATCTTTATGCTGAGCCAGTTTTTCAAGGGCATCCCCCGTGAGCTTGACGACGCGGCTCGTATTGATGGGGCGGGCGAGTTCTATATCTATAGCCGCATCATCCTGCCACTCTCTGGCCCTGCTCTCGCCACACTAACCATCTTCCATTTTATGTACAACTGGAACGATTTCTTGTGGCCGATACTGATCACCAAGACTACCGATATGCGCACGCTCCCAGCCGGGTTAGCGCTGTTTATGGGCGAGCACGTCACCGAATACGCCCTGTTGATGGCCGGGACAACATTGGCGCTCCTTCCTCTGTTTGTAGCCTTCCTATTCGCTCAGAAGTACTTCGTCCGCAGCATCGTCATGTCTGGGCTGAAAGAGTAAGTGACCCCGAAAGGAGCCGATACACGTGAACCACATCTCGCTCGATCTTCAGCGCACCCTGGGCACCCTCGACCGCAATGTGTTTGGGGGCTTCGCTGAACACCTTGAGCGCTGTGTCTATGGCGGCATTTATGATCCGGGGTCGCCCCACGCCGACGAGCGCGGGCTGCGCACCGACGTGATCGCGGCGCTGCGCCGCCTGCACATGCCGGTCATCCGCTATCCGGGCGGCAATTTCGTGTCGGGCTATCGCTGGGAAGATGGCGTCGGCCCGCGCGAAAAGCGCCCGGTTCGGCTCGATCTGGCCTGGCACACCACCGAGAGCAACCAGTTCGGCACCAACGAATTCATCGAGTTCTGCCGCATCCTGGGCACGGAACCGTATCTGGTGATGAACTGTGGCGATGGCTCCATGCGCGAAGCGCGCGACTGGGTCGAGTACTGCAATGGCACGCAGGACACGGCGCTGGTCAGGCTGCGGCGGCAGCACGGCTACGATGCGCCGCACCGTGTGAAATATTGGGGGATTGGCAACGAAGTGGACGGCCCCTGGCAGATCGGCTTCAAGACGCCCCAGGAATACGCGCGCGCCGTGACCGAGTTCGGCAAGGTGATGAAGTGGGTTGATCCGGACATCAAGCTGATCGCCAACGGTGTCTCCCACTGGGACGCGGCGGATTTTGTCGAGCGCGGGCAGCTTCTGCTGGAACAGGCAGCCCATCTCATTGATTATCTGGCGATCCACTGGTACGTTGACAACGACGTGAGCGATTTCAGTGCCTATATGGCCTTATCCGAATTGTTCGAGGAACGCCTGAGCGCCTATGAGGGTCTCATTCGCGCCTTGAAACTGGAGCGAAAGATCAAGCGCCCGATCTACATTGCTGTTGACGAGTGGAATGTCTGGCACCGCGCCCAAATGGATGTGGGGGGGCACGATGCGGTGGTGTACACCTTGGAAGACGCGCTGGTCGTTGCACTGCAGTTGAATGCCTTCCTGCGCCACGCGCGCATGGTCAGGATGGCCAACCTCGCCCAGATCGTGAACGTCCTCGCCCCTATCGTCACGCGCCGCGAGGGGTTGTTCCTGCAGACGATTTTCTATGTTTTCGAGGCGTATAGCACCCTGGCCGGGCCGCTCGTGCTCGATGTGCATTGGGATGGCGAGACGTTCAGCGCCGGCGATCGCCACGGGTTGCGCATCCTGGATGTGACGGCCACCCTGGACGCCAGCAAGCGCGAACTAGTCGTTTTCGTCGTGAACCGCAGCGAGCGCGAGGCGGAGACCGTCCTGAAGCTGTCCGAGGGGCAGTTCGCCGGGCCGGTGCGGCTGCACACGGCGAATGGCCCGCTCCCGTCGTCCAGCAACTCGTTCGCCAATCCTGAGCAGGTCAAGACACGTGTCACAACGGCCGAGGCAGCGGGCAAGCGCCTGGCGGTCACCTTCGAGCCGCACTCGCTAACAGTGCTCGTCTGCACGCTCGACTAGCGGGGTGTGCGGCAGGATTTGAGCCGTCGGGGGACGTGCGCGCCCACATTGCCGCCACCGCTGGACCGCGTACCGGGCGCGGCAGGTGCATATCTTATGTTTGCAGGAGTCGGGCGGCTGGAGCAGCCTGGCCATGCTGCGCCGCTATGTGGAAGACAGCGAGGTCGCCAACGAGGGGATGGCGTAGCGCTTGCGGAGCGTCTGCGGACGGATGTACATCCCGTCTGGCTCATGGGTAGAAAGAGTGAGAGGCAACCAAATCGGCGATGAAGTATGGTGTGCTCCGCTTGTAATTGCGGCGGATCTCACAGATCGCGATGTAACCAGCCAGGAATTTCTTATGGATGCCTTTGAAGGGATGCAGGAGATTGCGCACACCGGTCCATAAGCCTTCAATGGCATTGCAGTGGACTTCACGAATCCCATCCCCATCGTCAGGACGCTGCAATTCTTGAACGGCACCTCCCGTAGCTGGAAGGATTTCTATCTGGCTAGCTAATAGTTCTAGTGCGGGTGTAAGGCTTGCTATTAGGTACTGTCATCAGGGCCTCGCTGAATTAATCTAGGCAATAGGCGCACGATAATCACAACCGCCTGAAATACAGGATAATCGGTGTGAAGAGCCAAATTGGAGAAAATAAACGGGCGCATTGCACGAAAGTTCACGGTCGGCTGATAGCGCAACGATCCCGTTGCGGCTTGTCGTGTATTGTGAATTCAACTGAAATGCACCCAAAATAAACAGGCGTTCTCAAGCAATGTCTTTGCGACAGATACATGCGCCTTGTGACAAGAAGGGGAGGCCGCTTGTAAGTTCCTGCGCTACGGTTGTATTGCAGGAGAATGGGTGGGAAGCACCATCTTCTGGTGGCAAGGAGCGGTGAGCTATCGGGCAGCCAGGACAAGCGGCCGGGCTTCGAGCGGATGATGCTGGATGCGTAGGCGGGGCTGCTCAGCGCGATCATCGTGCTGCACACGTCGCGGCTGTTCCGCAACATCGCGCTGTCGCGGCGCTACAAGGACGAGCTGCGCAACAAGCTGAACAGCAAGGTGCTGTTCGTGAACCAGCCGGTGACCGACGCCCCGACGGGGTTCATAAGGGAGACGTTAAACGAGATGTTCGACGAGTACTATCTGTACCAGCTGCGGATGTGGACGGCGCTGGGCAAGCAGACGCGGGCGCAGAAAGGGCTGTACAACGGGACGCTGCCGTTCGGGTACGCGGCGGGGGAGGAGGGGGTGCGCGCGTGGGCGCCGCCGTCTACGCCCAACCCAGAGATCTCGACTGGTTCGTGACGTTGCGCCTGGTGTGATGTCAGCGGGTAACCTAAGCGCACGGGGTTGCGGCAGGTGGAATAGGCGGGAGCGACGGGCGTCGCATTCTCTTTTTTCCAACTGCGTCCCGTGGTCTTCAGTGAACTGCTGATCGTCCGTATCGACTCTGCCCATCACCGGACTGCTTGCCGGCAGAATCTGGCCCATTTTACCGGACGGCCCGCGTGTCGTCACCCAAACTCAGGGCCGCCTTGCGCGCCATTCCACCACAACGCCCAGGTAGTCCTCTTTGCTGGCGAGCAGGCCCTCGTAGGCTTCAGCAAGCTGGTCAGGCCGTATGCGGTGAGTGATCAGCGGATCAACTAACAGGTGCCCTGCGCGCACCAGATCAGTCAGGCTGTCCACGACGGACTGAATCGAGTGCTTCATGCCGACGACGAGGTAGGGCGGCAGCCGCCATTCCAGCGCCCCCTTGACGGTGAGCCAGTTGTTGTGGATGGCGCGGAAGGAGTCAGTGAGATTGCTCTGCACCGCGACACGGGGCGATCCCAGCAGGATCACCTTTCCGAACGGGGCACAGGCCTGGATGCAGTTGGCCACGACCCTGGAGTCGCCAACCGCGTCAACGGCAATGGCCACTCCCTTACCGCCGGTGAGGTCGCGGATGGTTTCAACCTGCTCATCCGGATCAACGGCCAGCGCCGTCTCGATGCCCACTTGACGCGCCAGGTCGCAGCGTTGCGGCACCACGTCCAGGGCGATGACTCGCATCCCGGCGCGCTGGAACAACTGCGCCGCCAGGTTGCCCACCACGCCCAATCCCAGGACACAGACAGTGTCACCGGCTTCGCCCTGCGCGGCGAGCGGGGCGGCGAAGGCAATGAGTGCCATACGCAGCATCACGGCGGTCTCCGCGCTCAGGTCTTCGCCGATGGGGAACGCAGCCTGGCGCGGCGTATCGCCACACACGTTGAGGATCTGCCGCGACGCATGGGTGCCAAAGCACAGGATGCGCTCTCTCTCCTGCAGATGCATCACTTCGCTGCCCCTGGCAAGCACGCGCCCGACCACGCCGTATCCGGGACGGAACGGGTACGCATTCCAGCTTCCCGGCGAGCGTACTCCGGGGGCGATGGCGGTGTAGATAGCCAGTTCGGTGCCCGCGCTGATCACGCTGGTCTCCGCCTCAACCAGGATCTCTTTCGGGGCGAGGCGGTCCGGGACGATGTCTTCTGTCGCCAGCAGCAGTTGGCGTTCCTCGACGATCACGGCGTACAAAGCGTCCATAGTCATCCGCTCACAAGTTCCTGACGGGGGTCAGGGTGCCGGTCAGGCGATGGGCTGGACACTGCCGGAGCGAGCCGACTCCAGGGCAGCCTCGATAATCCGCAGTTGTAGGGCGGCATCTTGGGGGTCAACCGGCGGCGGGCCATTGCCGCACAGCGCCTCATACACCCCCCGGTAGAACTGGCGATAGTCCCCTGGCACGGTGGCGATCTGGCCATCGAAGGCGAGGCCGGCCAGGTCGCGCATGCACAGTCGCCCCCAGGCTGCAGGCGGCTCAACGCCCCAGTCCTCCCCCGCTGGCATTCTCCCCGCGCGGAGGGCGGCTTCCTGCGGATCGAGGCCGCGCTTCTCGAAGCTGCCCAGCGTCCCGCGCAGGTGGAAGCGCGGCCCGGCGATGGGGGCCATCATGTCCACGATCAGGATGGCGCTGAGGTCGGAGGGGAAGCGCAAGTGCAGGCGGAAGAAGTCGTCAACCTGGCAGCCCGCGCGGTGCGTGGCGATCTCGGCGTAGACGCTCTGTGGCTTGCCGAAGAGCACCAGTACCTGATCAATCATGTGCGGCCCCAGGTCGTACAGCGCGCCGCCCAGGTCATCCGGGTTCTCGCGCCAAACTCCGCGCAACGTGGGTCGATAGAGCGGCCAGTGAGATTCGTAGGCGTAGAGATCGCCCAACAGCCCCGACGCGACGAGCTTCTGCACGGTCATGAAATCGCCGTCCCACCGGCGATTATGATAGGCGACCAGCAGGCGATTCGCTGCGTGAGACTCCGCGATCAGGGTTTCGGCCTGGGCGGCGCTCGTCGCCAGGGGCTTCTCGACGACTACGTGCTTGCCCGCAGCCAGCGCAGCCTGGGCGTGGGGCGCGTGCAGCTTGTGCGGCGTAGCGATCACAACGAGGTCAATGGTCGCGTCGTTCAACACGCTGTCCATCGTTGCGGCAACCCTGACGCCCGGATACTGCTCCTGGACCCCAGAGCGGGAAGTGACGACTGTCGCCAGTTCCAGCCCTGGCACGGCGTGAATCAGCGGCGCGTGGAAGAAGCGCCCCGCGTTTCCCCAGCCGAGCAGCCCCACGCGGAAGGCCGGATCGCTCATGGCTTAACCCTCCACCTGCACCCAGATGGGGCTGCTCCACGCCATGTTGCCATCTTCCTGTGTGACACGCGCGTAGTAGTAGTGGCTCTCGCCAGGGATGATGATCGTATCGTCCATTGCGAAGGACAGCGTTCGGATGCCCTGTCCTTCGCGGCACGCAAGTCCGCCAAAGACATGCCCAGACCGTACGATGTCCACCGAGCGGATGGGGGCGGTTCCCACGACAGCACAGGTCAGGTGTGGAAAGCCTGCCACGCGAATGTCGCTGCCCATCAGGTGATCGTTGATCCGAAAATCCAGCACGATGGGCACGCCGGAGGTCGCATAGCAGCGACGATGATAGAGCGCCTCAAGGATGGCCTCCCTGGTTAGCTCTGGGGCGAACACCGCCGTCATGCCCGTCCGGTAGGCATCTTCCTTCCAGCCGACGCGCGTCCCGGCGGGGATGTAGCTATCGCGGTCGGCCATCTCAGCGCCATGCCAGCGCAGACCATGACTGTCGCTGCCGCCCACGAAGCCGAGCCGGTATCCCCGTGCGAGGCCGTCCAGCACAAAGCGGTCCTGGTGGATGTGATCCCGGCGGTAGCCGATGGGCTGGTTGCCGGGGTATTCGAAGCGGCCATGCGTCGAGCAGACCTCGATAAGACGTTGTAGCTCCTCGTCGTGGGCGTCCCAGTCCGTGCCGCTCCACGAGGTGTGATGCGGGATGACGAGCGCGTTGGTGCCCTTGAGCCGCGCCAGAAGCTTTTTGCCGGTGTTGGCTGACTCCTCTCCGTAACTGATCAGCGGGCCGGTCTGGTCTGAGTAGAGGATGTGCCGGTGACCTTCGCCCACAGCGTCGCCTTCCTGCGCGTGCTCGGCAATCGCCGGCGAAGTCCACTCGTATCCGTACAGCGCGATGAACTGGCCCGGAACCGTCATGCGGTCACCGTGATTCCAGATCATCTTCAATTCGGAGAGCGACAACTCGATCCCGTCCAGGTAATCGTGATCGGTGAGTGCCGCGAAGTCGTAGCCGTAGCCGTCCCGATAGCGGTGGTAGAACTCATCTACATCGCCAGTGGCGTCGCTGTAGATCGAGTGCGCGTGCAGATCGCCGAAATAGACTGTCAGCCGCTCGCCCTGTGCCGTGACGATCGCCGGTCGTTCTTCTGGCCGCTGGGGTGGTTCTGTGGAGACCGGCAAAGGCTCGCGCGGCGCGACCGTCTTGGCGCTCACCTCGCCTGGCCGCACGCTGAGGCGTTGCCATTGCGCGCCCTGCAGCCCCATCGCGGCAAGGTGAAGGGGGTTCGAGCCGGCCACGCGTACGCGCGGTTTCCATGATCCCCAGTGTCGAGGGGCGATGGTGTACAGCGGCGACCACGCTTCACCCGCGTAGTACTGCGCGTAGAGCGTATGCGCCGACTGGCCGAAGACCCACACCCGTCCGGCAGGGTCTACATGCACGGCGGGAAACTCCCACCCCTGGAAGGAGTCCTCGTTGTACACGTCTTTGTCCGGTGGGGCGCTTACCGGATCGCCGAAGCGGTCTCCGTCGAAGCAGCGCAGATAGGCCCATTTGGTCATCCACCAGCGATCGCGAAAGGCGTCGTTCTGGTTGCTGGCCCAGGCAATCCAGAGACGGCCCTGCCGGTCAGATGCCAGCGACGATTGGAGGTTGTGATAACCGCTGGTTGTGACGGATAGCGGCGCAGAGTCCGTGTCAATGCGCTGCAGAAAGACGCTGTAATGCCCGTCCTGGTAAGCATCATAACTCACCCAGACACTGGACTCCGGCCCCTGGGCCAGGCTGGGCCGGTAGCAGGGGGCAGAGGGGCCGGAGAGCCGAGCCGGATTTCCCCACCGGTTCCCGTCGCCGCGACAGACCATCAAGCGCGGGCGGCGGTCTTCGACCACTTCGCAGACCAGCCAGCAATCGCCACTGTCCGCCGCCAGCAGCGCCGGACGAAAGATACCCTCAGGGGCGCTGATGACGATCCGCTCGTCGGTGAAGACCCCGCCGCGCAGGGTGCGAGCCACAAGATGCCAGCATCCGTCGCGGAAGGCAGCCCAGGCCAGATGCACCGCATCGTCCACATAGGCAATAGCCGGCTGGAACTCGATTCCCTGCCTGGTGCTGCAGTCCAACATCGCGCTCGCCACTCCGTCGTGATAGCTGCGCAGCCGGATCATATCGCCAGTTCGCCCCCGTTCCGACCACACAATCCATACGGTGCCATCCGCAGCCATGCTGATGTCCGGCTCGTGAGCGGTCTGACCGTTGACGATCACCGGGTGACTGAGTTCAAAATCCTTTTCCCGAATAAGTGCCTTCTCTACCATGCGGTTCCGCTCATCCTCTCTGATGTGGTGTCTGCGCCGGTCAAACGAAGCTCGCGGAGATGCGAGACGACTTCCCTGGGCAGGCTGCTCAGAGTACTGAATCCTGGTCGGCGGTCAGCGCGGCTGTGCGGGCGGCGCGTAGATAGCGCAGCCCGCGCTCCAGACCCTGCAAGACGGCGTCGCGGGAGCCCATGTACTGCGGTGCTTCGTGTTCCAGCAGCACCGCGCCTTGATAGCCCGTCTCGTGCAGTGTGGCGAAGATTCGGTGCCAGTCGAGCATCCCGTCACCCGGAAGCCGGTATTCCCACCAGATGGCCCGCGCCTCCTGGGGGCCATGAGCCATCGTCTCCTGGCGCGCATAGGGAGTCAGTATGCCGTGCTCCTCCAGACGATCGGGCCAGAGATAGGTATCTTTGGCGTGAACGCTGAACACCCGCTCGCGAAATTCCAGCAGGGGGTCATAGGGTTCGATGAACTGCCACACGAGGTGCGAGGGATCGTAGTTCAGGCCGAAGTTGCTCCACCGAGCAGTCGCGGCGAATAGCTGCCGCCAGGCATATGGCCCCAAAGCGAAGTTGCCCGCCGTCGGGCAAAACTCCAGGGCGACGCGGATGCCGGCGCTGGCCGCCCGGTCCAGGAGCGGCGCCCAATAGTCCAGAGTGGCGGCGATATTCCCTTCCAGACTCAGCGCCGGATCAACCCCTGTGGAGGTTGTGATCTGCCGCACGCCGGCGTCTTCGGCCAGGTCGAGCAAATGCAGCAGTTCGGCGCGATACGCCCGACGTTGGGTGGTGTCGTGGGTGAGGAAGTTGCGCCCGTAGATGAACGAGTGGATGAGGACGCGCTCGTCCGCCTGTACCTGACGCAGGGCCGCGCGATCGCGCTCGACGCTCGGCCCGACCTCCACGCACTCAAATCCCAACCTGGCCGCGATCTCGACCACTTCGTGGATGGTCGTCGGTCCCAGGCAATTGGTGACGAAGCCGAACATCATCGCTCGCCATTCCATTCTCGTGGGACGCGCGGGCACATCGCTCGCGCGCTACTTCAAGGCTCCCATCGTCATGCCACGAATCATCTGGCGTTGGGTCAGCACGTAGATGATCAAGACCGGGATTACGGTCATGACCAACGCCGCCGCCAGCACGGGGTAGTCAATGAAATACTCGCCATAGAGCTTGCCGAGGCCTGCCGTCAGGGTGCGCAGCTTGTTGTTGGTGATCAGGCTGATGGCCAGGATGAACTCATCCCAAAACCACACGAACTGGAACAGCCCAACCGTTAGCAAAGACGAGCGGCTCAGGGGCAGCATGATGTGCCAATAGGTCTGCAAAGGATTGCATCCGTCAATCGCCGCTGCATCGAGCAGCTCGCCGGGCAGCGTCTCAAAGAACGCCCGCAGCACAAAGATGGTGAAAGGCAGGCCAAGCGTGGCGTAGATGATTGGCAGCGTCCACCAGCGATTCAACATGCCGAACTCTTTGGCGTTGAGGAAAAGGGGAATCAGCATTGTCTCGCTGGACAGAATCAGCCCCGCCAGAAAGAGATTATAGATTGGCTCGCGGGCCGGAAAGTGAAACCGCGCCAGGGCATAAGCAGCCATTGACCCTGCACTGAGATTGAGGACCAGCGCCAGGGCGGTGACATAGAGACTGTTGCGGTAGTGCAATCCGATATTGACTGTCTCCCAGGCCGCCGTGTAGTTGCGCCACTCGAACCCCTTTGGCAGCAAGAAGATGTTGTAGGTGTCGCTGTATTTTGACAGAGAGAGCGAGATGAAGTACATGAACGGAGCCAGCGTCATGAAGGCCAGGATCAGCATGAGCACGTAGGCCGCCACTTTGAACCAGAGGGGAAGCTCTTTCCAGCGCATATCGCAGCTCCTAGTATTCGACGCCCGGCTTGAAGAGACCCCGGATGGCGGCGAAGACGATCAGAATGAGAATCCCGATATTGGCGATGGCGCTGCCCAGGCCAAGATCAAAGTAACGAAAGACGTTCTCGTACAAGTAGGTGTTCAAGACCTCAGTGGCCCCGTAGGGTCCTCCACCAGTCATGATGAAGACCAGCGTGAATACCTTGAAGGCGTAGATGGTGAACCAAAGCGCCACAATGAAAATGACCGGTCGCATGAGCGGCACGATGATGTGAATCACCGTCTGGCGTTGCGACGCCCCGTCGAGCGCGGCAGCCTCCTTCAGATCGTCGGGGATGCTGAGCAGCCCGGCACTGAACATGACGACGCCGTACCCCAGGTGACGCCACACCCATACTACCAGAACAGCGGGTAGGGCGAGGTCTGGATTGCCAAGCCAGTTGTTTTGCCAGCTATCCAGGCCAAGCGCGCCCAACGACTGGTTGAGTAGCCCGCCCTGCGTGCTGTAGACGCGCGTCCAGGCCAGGCCAACCACCACCGTTGGCACAATCACCGGAAGGAACATCAGCCCACGAAAGATTCCCGCTCCCGGCATACCGCTGTCGAGCAGCAAGGCGATGAACAGCGACAGCACGGCCATCACGCCCAGGGCAACAATCATAAAGATGACATTGTGCTGTAGGGCTTCCCAAAATAATTCATCATTGGCGAGGTACTTGTAGTTATCCAGCCCCACGTACCTGGGATCGCCGAACCCCGACCAGTCGTGAAACCCCATATAGACGTTATAGAGCAGCGAGAAGAACTCAAAGAAGACAAACAGCAACAAGGCGGGCAGCAGAAATCCATAGGCGGTGAGCCAGTGACGCAGACGACCCTCGCGGGAGCCTGTACTGGCCTTTTCTGCCGGACGAGCGCCGGCGCTGACATGCGACATGATATTCGGTGCGCTCCGTCTTGGTGCTCTGTCGGATAGGAGGTCTCTGAGACATGTCAGGGCGGGCGCAGGCGCGCGCCCGCCCTGGGTCGGTTGAGAACTACCGCCGGCTGCGCTCTTTGGCGCGCTGCGCTTCGTTCATCACGTCTTCAGGAGACGCCTGGCCATTCAACATGCCTTGAATGGCGCTGGCCATGGCATCGCGGGCCGCGCGGTCGAAGATGTCGCGCGGGATCGCGTCGGCCTGGTTGTCGCAAAGCGACTGGGCCAGTGGATGGGCGTCAACCAGCGCCTCTTCACCGGCTGGGCCAGAGGGGCACAGGCCGATGGTGCGCACAAGGTCGCCCTGGCCGTTGAGGGCCACCCAGCGCAGGAAAGCGACGGCAGCCTCTTGTTCCTCTTGAGGCACCTGGCTTGAGACCATCCAGGTGCCGGCCATGCTGCCCATCGCTGCGGGCCAGGTTTGTTCGTTGAGCGCGGGGATGGGGAAGGTGTCAATCTCGAACGCCGGCTCCGCCTTGACAATCGAGTTGACGGCCCAGTTGCCGATGAAGTAGATGGATGCTTTGCCGGTAGCAAAGAGATTGACCGACTCGTCGAGGCTCAGACTGGCCACGCCTTCCATCCAGATGCCCGAATAGGAATTGATGTCTGCCATCAAGTCCACAAACTCTGGGATGTTCCACGCGCCATCACCGCGATCGGCAGCCTCAAAGAGATCGGGATACATCTGCTGGCCCCAGTGGAAGAACAGCGTCGGGGCGTGATCGTAAGCCTGCGCCCAGTACAGCGCTCCGCCATAGCCTGCGCCCTTCAGCGTTTCGACGGCGGCGCGCACGTCTGCCATCGTCTCCAGCGGCGCTTCGATGCCCAGTTCCTCGAACCGGTCTTTGTTGTAGAAGACCTGGACGTTGTTGGTGGCAAAGGACATGCTCATCACATGACCATCAATCGTCAGATAGTCCAGTGAGCTAGGATAGAGAGCGTTGCGCCACTCCTCATCAATATAGGGGGCCAGGTCAATGATCTGCCCGTTGTTCCACAGCTCCAACGGCTCTCCCAGCGGCAGGCCATGAATCAGCGCCGGGGCTTCGCCGCTGATCAAGGCCGCGGCGAGGGTCTGGTTGTAGGCGTCCTTGGGGATGACATTGGTCACGATGGTGACATTCGGGGCCACCTCTTTGTAGCGTTCGATCCACTGCTGGTAGACGGGTTCCTTATTGGCCGCGAAGTGCCACATGTCAAGGGTCACTTCTTTGTCCTGCGCACGGCTGACGCCAGGAACAAGCAGGGCAACTACAAAAGTCAGGGCTAGAAACAGGGACAAGGTGAGATGCTTCTTCATGCTGACCGCTCCTTGATGACTCGTGCCTCGTTGTACAGCCGCTCCTGTTAAGCGGGCGTACAAGTCCTGGTAGTGGGCGGAATGGAGTTCCCTCTTCAATGCTGGTCAGTTCATACACTCTCCTTTCGCCTGAGCCAGAGTGCCTGTCACACGTGACCGACGCGACTCGTGTATGATGCTCGCTTCGCCCTCACCGGACACAGCCCATCATTGGCGTCCCCTACGAGATCGGCGGCGCGCACGACTTGCGGACGATGAGCTTTGGCTCAATGACTACGGGCAGGTGCTCCTGATCAACCGGTGAGCCGCTAATCAAACGGGTCAACAGCTTGAAGCTCTGCTCTGCCATATCTCGCACGGGCTGTCGAATCGTTGACAGTGGCGGGTAAGCCGTCTGGGACTCTTCAATGTCATCGAAACCGAGCACAGATACCGACTCCGGCACTCGCCAGCCAAGTCGCCAGATGGTGCTGAGTGCTCCCAATGCCAGCAAGTCGGCCATGCAGAAGATAGCGGTCGGGGGAATGGGCAGACTCAGCAGGCGCTCGGCACAGGCAGCCGCCGCCAGGCGGGAGGCACGGCAGGGCTGGAGGTAATTGTCGTTCCAGTACAGACCGCGTTCCTCTACGACCTGTTGGAATGTCGTCCATCGGGTGCGAATGCCGGCGTATTCGGTATTTCCGATGAAGGCTATCCGGCGGTGGCCGAGAGAGCAGAGATAGTCCAGGCCGAGGCGCACCCCCGCCGCATCGTCAATGCTGATGAGCGGTTGAGACCACTGGGCCGCAGCGCCGTTGGCCAGGGCGACAGAGGGCATATCTGTGTTGTCCAGGTTGCTGATCGCCGCCTGGTGTCCGAGCATGTCGCCGATGACTACCAGCCCGTCAAACCAGTTGCGCATGAACTCAAGCTGGCGGTCAGCGATTTTGGGATCGTATTCGGCATTTCCGAAGAGCAGCTCCACGCCTTCGGCATGGGCGACCTTCTGCAGTTCACGCGCCAGCAGGCTGAGGAAGGGATCGTTGATGTCGCGGACGATCGCGCCGATGACGCCGGTGCGCTGCGTGCGCAAGGCCGAGGCGATCATGTTCGGACGGTAGCCCAGGCGGCGAGCCGTCTCGCGCACCTGTTTCTGGGTGGCCTTGCTGATCCTGATGGTGGGGCTGCTGCTGTTCAGAACGCGGGACACCGTGCCGGGGGAAACACCGGCAGCGCGGGCAACGTCTGCGATGGTCACACGCACTTTGGGTGGCATGGCAGCAGTCATTTCTATGATAAATCGTTTGCACAAATTATAGAGAGATTTCTCCTCTTGTGTCAAGATACCTGTGTGGAAAGAGGGGTCTTATTCCTGGCTCCTCCCGTACTTCCCGTCTTGACAAGCGACCTGTGCCCGCTTTATGATGCAATATGATGATGCAATCGTTTGCGCGCTGGGTCTGTGCTTGAGGGTGCCCGTCCTGCCTCTTGGCGCGCCAGAAAGGAATCCGCCGTGACCATCAGTCTCCCCGCCTATTTCCAGACGCTGTATGAAGCTCTCAAGACCATCTCGGAGAGCGCCGTTGAGCGGGCCGTGTCCATTCTGCACCAGGCCTATCTTGAAGACCGCACGATCTTCGTCATCGGCAACGGGCAGAGCGCGACCACTGCCAGCGCCTTTGCCCTCGATCTGGCGAAGCAGACGAGGGTTCAGCCACCCAGGCACCGCTTCCGGATCATCGCGCTGACGGACAACACCGCTGCGCTCACTGCCTGGGCCAACGATGTTGACTATAAGAGCGTCTTTGTGGAACAGCTCAAGACCTTGTTTCGCCCAGGAGACACGTTGTTAGCCCTCAGCGCGAGCGGAAACTCCCCCAATGTCCTTGCGGCGTGCGCCTGGGTGCGCGATCACGGCGGCAAAGTGGTTGGCCTGGCAGGTTTTGAGGGGGGCCAGCTCAGGACTCTGGCCGACGAGTGTCTGGTGGTGGGCATTGAGGACTATGGGCACATCGAGACCGCGCATCTGGCGCTGCTGCACTACTGGGTGGATCTCTTCCGGGAGCTGCTGGCCCCATGAGCACCATGCCGCACCTCGTCCTCGCCCTGGACTTCGGCGGCACGAAGCTCGCTGCGGGTGTGGTTGACCTGGCTGCGCCGGCATTGCTGGCCTGGGAGCAGGCCGAGACTGATCACGCCGCTGGCGCTGAAGCCAACCTGATCACGATGATGGCGATGGCCCGTCGCCTGGTCGGCTCGTCGCCCATCGCAGGCATCGGCGTCTCGTTTGGCGGCCATGTCCGGGCCAACCGGGTGTTGAGGTCGCTTCATGTGGCGGGGTGGGCTGATTTCCCGCTCGAAGCGCGATTGCGCGCCGCGTTTGCTGTCGAGCGCGTTGTCATCGCCAATGACGCCAATGCAGTTGCGGTCGCTGAATGGCGCTACGGGGCGGGGCACGGTGCGCAGGCGATGCTGTACATCACCGTCAGCACGGGGATAGGGGGCGGGCTGATCCTCGGTGGGCGGCTCATAGAAGGCGCTCATGGGATGGCCGCGGAGATCGGTCACACGAAGGTCATATCCGGGGGGCCTCAGTGCACCTGTGGGGCCTACGGGTGTCTTGAGGCTCTTGCTGCCGGTCCGGCGATAGTGCGGGGGGCGCGCGAGGCGTTACAGCGGGACGCGGAGCGCGCAAGCCTGCTGCGGGAGACGCCGGAGCTCACCGCTCAGCTCATCGCAGACTTCGCCAGGCAGGGAGATGCTCTGGCGATCAAGGTGCTTCAGGGCGCAGGGCGCTGGCTGGGGCGCGGGATTGCTAATGCGGTCAACCTGCTCGATGTAGATGTTGTCGTGGTGGGCGGCGGCGTGGCGCGCGCCGGTGACATCTGGTGGAACGCCGTTCTTGAGTCGGTCGAGGAATCGGTGATTCCGTGGTGCCGCCCGGTCAATGTTCGACGCTCTGAACTTGGCGAGCATGAGGGAATCTGGGGTGGCGCTGCTATAGTTCTGTCTGACCAGGTTGGGTAGGTGTGTCCGCCGCCCAGTTTGGGCATTGGGCGCAGAGTCCTGCGCGTCACCCCTCTGAGTCTCCCTAGTACGGCTTGCGGAGCCAGTGCCGAGATACAATCTTCAGTTGTTCGCTTGTGCTGCTACGAGCCTGAGACAGACGCTCCCCCAATCGCCTAACGGGTTCGGTGCCACTATCAGCTGGGGCCTTATCGTCAGTGATCTGTGCCTTAGTGTGCCATCACCAATCACTCGACAGTTCGACCCCTGTTGATGTGACTTCTAGCTACATCGGAGAGTTGCTTTCGCAACGGGGACTGACCAGGGAACGGCGGTTACCACATAGGCGCGGAGTCAATCTGTGCACGGAGGTGCATGCAGTCTGACCGTGGCATAGGGGTTCCCCATTTCAGGAGTTCCTTTATCCTGAAAGAATTCGACAACAAACAACCAGCGACAACGTGCTCTGCGCGGTGACGCCGACACACTGTGGCATCAAGCTGCTCAAGCGGAAGCATTGGTGAGACGTTCTCGACTTGCTTGCATTCTTCAACAGAACGGTGTAGTATGGTAAGGAATGGTATATACCGAATTGAACCTTAGTGACGATTGACATGCTAAACCCTGACTCCAAAGTCCCCCTCTATATCCAACTGAACGAATACCTGCGCAAGCAGATTGACACAGGCGTATACCCTACCGGCACGCGCCTCCCCTCTGAGCGGGAACTGGCGGAGACCAATTCTGTGAGCCGGATGACCGCGCGCCAGGCGCTGCAACTTCTGGTTCAGCAAGGCTACGCCGACTCGCGTGTGGGCAAGGGTACGTTTGCTGCCGCGCCCAAGATCAGGCAGGAGCTTGCCGAACTGACAGGATTTAGCGAAGAAATGCGCCGCCGAGGAATGCGCCCCGGTAGCCGAGTTCTCCTAGCGGAGATTCGGCAGGCTAGCGAAGAAATCGCCGAACGCCTTCAGCTCCGCCCTAGTTCTGAGATCGTGGTGCTTGTCCGCACACGCCACGCCGATGAGACACCCGTAGCGCTCGAAGAGTCATGCCTCAATCACCAGTTGTGCCCCGGTATCTTGACACGTCACGATTTCAACCGCGAATCACTCTATCAGGTTCTGAGGGCCAACTACGGCCTGCGCTTGGCCTGGGCAAGCCAGTCTATCGAGGCGCGCTTGCCGACTCGGACCGAATGCGAAGCCCTGGCGATCAAGCGCAGCGAACCAGTGCTCAGCCTGACGCGCGTCACCTTTGACGATGTTGACCGGCCTATTGAGTATGTGCGCTCGGCATACTGTGGATCTCGATACCAGCTTAAGGCGATACTGAGAGGTTCGAGGTCGTGAAGCACGCTTTCATCGCGGGAGAAAAGCCGATGTCCTTAATCTCAGGTGCGCAGTCGTACATGGACGCGGTGCGTCGTAGCCTTGATGCGATTGCGGAGAGCCAAGTCGAACTCATTGACCAGGCTGCGCAGGCTGTGGTGCGCACCGTTGAGTCCGATGGAATCGTGTATCTCTTCGGCACGGGGCACTCTCACATGCTATGCGAAGAGGGTCACTACCGGGCCGGGGGCGTCGCTGCGGTCTGTCCGGTGCTCAACTCCAGCCTCATGCTCCACGAGGGGGCAGTCCTAAGCACACAGCTTGAACGCATGAGCGGGCTTGGGCCATCAGTGCTGGCTCGCTACAGTCCCACAGAACGGGATCTACTGATCATCTTCTCAAACAGCGGAGTTAACAATGTGCCCGTCGAGACGGCCATTGCCGCCAAAGAGATCGGTATGACGGTCATCGCGGTGATTGCCGCAGACTATGCGGCGCAGGCCCCCCTGGGTTCGACAGGCAAGAAGCTGTCGGACATCGCCGATATCGTGCTGGACAACCAGGGCCCACCCGGTGATGCACTGATTGAGGTTGACGGCCATGGCTTGCGCGTGGGGCCGCTATCCACAATTGCCGGAGCGTTCATTTTAAACGCCATTCTGACTGAAGCAGTATGCCGCATGGTGGCGTCCAGTGACGCGATGCCACCGGTGTATGTCAGCGCGAATATGCCGGGGGCAGCCCAGCATAATGCGAGGCTGATCCAGCGTTATCGCGCTCGCAACCCTCATCTCTAGTCGAGGCAAGTCATCCATGCCATGGCGCTGTTCAAGGAGTTCGTGGTCGGCAGAATCAGTGAAAGGAGCGGCTTATCGCAAATAGACCGTCCGGGCGGCTACTTACACTCACTGGCACGCATGACCAAAGTTCATCAGAGTCAGTGGCCCACATTGGGTGCTGGCCGAGACTCTCAAGCTAGCGTTCTACATGGAGGAGAAAATGCGTAGACTGAGCCTGTTAGTGTTGATCGTCCTTCTCGCTGTTGCTCCTATCGGCCTGCAGGTGACCGCGGCCAGGGCCGACAAAGTCAGCCTGACCCTCTGGCACATGGAGCAGCCACCCCACCGGGTGGAGCGTTTCCAGCAGCTCATAGACGAATTCAACGATGCTCACCCAGACATCGAAGTCAAGATCGAGGTGCAGGACTGGAATTTCGCCTATCAGCGTCTTTCAGCAGCAGCGGCAGCAGGACGCCAGCCGGATCTTATGTTCGTCATCCCCGACTTCGCACAGACGGTGTTGAAGCTCAACTTGGCCCAGCCGGTGACAGCGTTGGTTAACGAGCTTGACGCCCAGCACGACTTCGTGGATGCGGCGCTGGCGCCGTACTTCTTCGATGGTGAATACTGGGCGGTGCCACTGTACGGCATGGAGCAATTGCTGTGGTACCGTAAGGACATCTTCGCCGAGGCGGGCATCGCCAGCGCGCCACAGACCTGGGAAGAGCTCGTGCAGGTGGCCGAGCAGCTTACGGCAGGCGACCGATACGGCATCGCGGTGCCGGCAGGTCGCAATCTGGCCAGTGATCAGGTGATCTACAGCTTCATGATGACCTCTGGCGCTAAGGACATGTTCGATGAGAACTGCAACGTCACTTTTAACACCCCGGAGACGGTGCGCACCCTTGAGCTCTATCAGAAGCTGCTGAGCTTCTCACCGCCGGATGCGACGAGCTACTCGTGGGGCGAGCCGCAGGCGCTCTTGAACTCAGGCCAGGTGGCCATGGCCATTGAGAAGGGCCAATACCTGCTGCCCTTCGAAGAGGAATCGGGTGTTTCGGGCGACAATCTGGGCATGGCACACATCCCTATGCCCGCTGAGAACGGCGTGGAAGGCACCATCTACTACTCGAACGCAGTGATGGTTTATTCCGCTGACGAGGCCAAGCAGCAGGCTGCCCACGAACTGATCCGCTTCCTGCTTGAGCCAGAAATCTATGGCCGTTTTCTGACTGCAGAGCCGGGGCTATTCCTGCCTGTCACCAAGAGTGGCCTGGAGTCGGAGACGTTCTGGAGCGATCCGATCATCGAGCAATACCGTCCATATGTTGAGGAGATGATCAACTACTCGGAATTCGGTGGTCTGTTCGGCTTCACCAGTGGCAGGGTATGTGCTGAGATCACCGCGATCTCGCAGCAGAACCTGCTCGCCCAGACGGTCCAGAGAGTCGCGGTAGGTGGCAGCACACCGGAAGAAGCCGCGGCCTGGGCCCAAGCAGAGATGGAAAAGGCCGTCCAGCAGTTCCGTGAAGGTCAATAACACACACTGAACGTTTGTGGAGGGGGAAGCGTTTCCCCCTCCACGCCCGGTTGCATAGTCTGTCCTAAGCTTAGCAGGATTAAGGCAAATGGCCGCTCAAGCAAAGCGATATGACTGGGTATCTATAGCCCTAACGGTACCCTTCATGCTACTCATCGTTGTATTCATCGTGTTTCCCGTCGCCCTGACGGTGCGCAATGCGTTCACGTCGGTGACGTTCATTGGTGTTCCAGGTGAATACGTGGGGCTTAAGCAGTTTGAGCGGGTCGTCGAAGATCAAGTTTTCTGGGACAGCCTCAAGCTGAGTGTGGCCTGGGTAGTGGGCAATGCGCTGCTGCAGACGCTGGTAGCTTTCTTCTTCGCTCTGACGATCAACCAAAGACTGCGCGGCGGGGCCTTGATCCAGATTCTGATCCTGCTGCCCTGGACGATTCCCACCGTTGCTGTGGCGGTAGTTGGTACCTGGATCTTCAACAGCAGCTATGGTGTGGTCAACTACATTCTGCGCGAGATCGGCTTGATCAGCATGCCTATCAACGCCTTCGGCAACCCCGACATCGCTATGAGAAGCCTAATAGGCCTTCATTCCTGGCATTGGTTCCCATTCTTTTTCGTCGTCATCTTAGGCGCGCTTAAAACTGTGCCCAACGAACTCTATGAGGCAGCGGCCATTGATGGGGCCAACGCCATCCAACGTTTTCGTAGAATCACATTCCCGCTGATTGGCCGAATCCTCGGCATTGTAGGTCTTGTGGGCACACTGTGGTCGTTCAACGTCTTCGACACCATCTACCTGATTACCAAAGGTGGCCCCGTCAACAGCACCTACACCGCGCCAATCTATGTCTATGAAACTGCCTTCCGCGAGTTTCAAATGGGGAAATCTTCGGCGGCCTCCGTCATCCTGATGCTATTCCTCATGGTGTTCGCCACTCTGTATTACCGGTTTGTCGTGCGAAAGGAGAGCTGACATGCTAGCCGCCTTCGAAGCAGTCCCTCGCTCGCTGATGCGCGTCATCCTGACCCTGGTTGTTGTGCTCTTCCTGGTCATCACTCTGGGACCGCTCTACTGGGTGGCTATGTCCTCATTCAAGACACCGCGCGAGGTCATTGCCCGCACACCGACAGCTTTCCCTTCAGAGGTAACGCTCAAGAACTACGAACGCCTGCTTGATCAATCTAATTTCGTCGCCCAGCTTCAGAATAGCGCCACAATTGCAGCACTGACAGTGGTGTTCACAGTGGTCATTGTCGTCCTGGCTGCTTTCGGAGCCTATCGGGGTCAGATCCACTGGCTGCGAAACCTCAAGTTCGTAGCGATCTTGGCATTCGTCTTTCCCACGACGCTGCTGGTGGTGCCCATCTACGAAATCCTGGTGCGTATTGATCTGGTGGACACTATCTGGTCAGGTGTGCTGGTTAACTGCATTCTGACGGTGCCGTTCAGCTTCTGGCTGATCGAGGGCTTCTTTGACTCGATTCCACGCGAGCTGGAAGAAGCCGCCTATGTGGATGGTGCTAATCGGTTGCAGGCAGGAGTCCGGATTCTGCTGCCATTGATTACGCCGGGACTGGCCACGGTGGGTATCTTTGCCTTCGTGACTTCGTGGACCGAATACACATTTGCGTCAGTACTACTCATCAACGCAGATCTCAAGACTCTGCCGCTGGGCCTGGCAGACATTCTAGCCCAGTACAACATTAACTGGGGATTACTGACAAGCAACACAACCCTGGCCATGATTCCCGGCATCCTATTCTTCGCCTTCGCTGGACGCTATTTCATTGATGGTCTGGTAGCCGGGGCGCTAAAAGCGTAACTAAAGAGTGGGTATTCCCCGACGATATGAGCACCTTTCTACAGAGGAGGGAAAGAGTCGTTTCATAAGGAGGTAAGTCATTCGAACAAAATGGGCACTTCCGATCAGCCGTTCACATCGAATCGGCTCTGCTGCTAGCGTTCTATGCATTCTGAGGATGAGAATACCATGACCATGAAACTGTCTTTCGAACTCTGGCCCAACAACCCGTATGGTGAGATGGGCGTCGTCGGTGTGCCGCTCAACTCATGGGGAAACAAACCGGTTGAGTGGTGTATTGATCGCGTCGTTGACTATGGCTATTCCGGTGTTGACTTCTTCTATACGCTCTTTCTGGACTTCGACAAGAAGGAATATGAGCGCCTGGGCAACGAGCTGAAGGGCTATGTGGCTAGCAAGGGTATCGAGATCGCATCGGTCGGGGCACACTTCCTTTCTCTGACGAACCGCAAATGGGCGCGCGAAGGTCAGATTCAGATGATGAAGCAGGCCATTGACTATAGCGCCAAGATCGGGGCACGGACGGTTGTAGCCTACATTGCCGGCTACTATCTGCCGCAGACCTACATGATTCTCTCGCGCAAAGAGGCGACGCAGATCATGGTGGACATGGTTAAGGAATGCGCCGAATATGCAGGAGAGCGTGGCCTGACCTTTAGTATCGAGCCTCACCAGGAGACCCTGATCAACCTGCCCGCCCCGACGATTGACATTATCCAGAAGGTCAACCTGGACAATGTCCGTGTCACAATTGACTTCGGCGGCATGGAACTAGGCATCCGCCCGCACATGGAGATCGAAGAGGCATTCCGCCAGTTTGCCCCCTGGATTGACCACATCCACGCGAAGGACATCACCGGCGTGATTGGCACGTGGAACATGTGCTGGTTCGGCGGCGGCATGGTGAACTTCGAGCGGTACGCCAATGCGCTGCGCAGCATCGGCTACGATGGCTACGTCGCTGTTGAGTGGGAAGGTTGGTTCAAGGGCGGCGCGACCGGTGTTGGGGATATGGACAGCGCCGGCCTGGGTGACATGGACCGTGCGGCGGTCGAGGCCTACGAATTCCTGGCTCCGATCTTCGAGAAGTAACCTGGAGCACGTTGTGCACTGCGCCCACTCCAGGGCACTGTCCTCGGAAGCACTCAGTAAGCGGGGGCGGAGCGGTCAGCAACTGCCCCCGCCTGACTTCTGAGGTTGCGTGGTTCCGTAGAGCAGGCCTGGACGCTCCTCCCGAGCGTAGCTAGCAGCGCCTCGCGAGGTTGCCATGCCTGGCCGGTTTCCCGGCATGGCAGCACGCATAGAAGGAGACGTGGGCATGGTGGCCCCCCTGGCAATCGGTGTTGATCTGGGAACCCAGCAGCTAAAAGTCCTGGCGGTGAACCTTGAGCGGGTGTCGGTGTTGGGGTCTGTCCAGGCCCCCATCCACAATATCAAGGCTGGGCCGGGGGCTCTTGAACAAGACCCGGACCAATGGTGGCCGCTCCTGAGCAAGCTCACGCGCGAACTCATCGAACGCCTCCAGCTTGCTCCCGCAGCCATTCGCAGCATTGGTCTTTCTGGACACATGCATTCCATCGTACCACTCAGGGCCGATGGCTCCCCGGCCTTCAATTGCATTGTGTGGGCGGATACCCGCGCGCTTACGCAGGCGAAGGCCATCGGCGCTCTGGAAGGCGTCACCCTATGGAACCCCTCCATTGCGGCCTACAGCGCGCCCAAGCTGCTGTGGCTGAGGGACAACCATCCTGAGGCCTATGGCGCCACGCACCATGTGCTGTTCTCCAAAGACTATTTGCGTCTGAGAATGACCGGCGAGATGTCTACCGATTTCTCAGACGTGTCTGGCAGTCTGCTCTGGGACTTTGGAGCCAGAGAGTGGGATGCCGATCTACTGGCGCGATTGGGCATAGCGGCGAGCCTGCTGCCTCAGCCTCAGGAGTCCACGGTCGTCGCCGGTTCTCTCACCGAGCAGGCCGCTGCGGACCTGGGGCTGCCGGCGGGCACGCCAGTAGCGACGGGAGCGGGCGATGTGGCCTGCGCCGTGATCGGCAGCGGGCTTGAGTCCTCCGACACGCTGCTGATCAATGCGGGCACGGCAGCGCAGGTCATCCTGATCCAGGAGCAGCCGGCCCCCTATGTCCCTGAACGCGGCGTCCGCTATCTGTTCGAACTGGGTATTGACGGGAAGGCGTTTGCGATGGGCGCGTTGCCGAGCGCCGGGCTGTCGCTGGAGTGGTGGCGTTCTCTCCTCGGCGGACAACTAACCTATGGCGATCTGGACGAACTGGCCAGCGACCGGCTGGGCACGGCGGATGGCCCGCTGTTCATCCCGTATCTTCAGGGCACCGGCACGCCCGACATCCGTGACGATTCACTCGGTACATTCCTATTCATGTCAAGCTCAGCGGACCGGGCCTTGCTGACTGCGGCGGTCATGGAGGGCGTTGTCTTTGGCGTGAAACAGTGTGCGGACGCTCTCCTGGGCGGTGACGCAACCCCGCAGCGCCAGGTGCTCATTACGGGGGGTATGTCCAAGAGCCAGGTCATGCGGCGCATCTTCGCCAGCGCCTTCGGGGTGACGGCCGCTTTCCGCGACTTCTCCGACGTGTCGGCGATTGGCGCTGTGGCATTGGGGGCTGCAGCGGCGGGCGAGGTAGACTCGGTCGCGGGTTTCTTGCGCGCTCTGCCCTTCGATACGCACGAAGTGGCGCCAGACCCGGTGCTGGCTGAACGCTACGCGGCGATGTCCAAGCGTCACCGAGAGTGGGCAGAATTCGTCGCACAACACCCCCAGTCCTGGCGGCGCAGAAGGTAAGGTTTCTGCCAGCCTGCGAGAAGTATATGCCCCACAGCCAGGGGGACGGAGTAGTCTCATTATCTCCGCCGCCCATGCACGATCTGGTGCACGCGCTGGTAGGAAATGCCGAACTGCTGTGACAGCTCAACCTGTGAAACGATAGCGGCGAACTGGATGCGAATAACAGTGCTGCGAATGGTAAGACACAGAGATCACGTAACCTCGCTGTCTTCAGCGCCGAGGTATGGCCAGACTGCTCCAGCCGCCCGCTTCCTGCAAGTGCAGCACGTCTACTTTGCGCCCCCAGTAGTGGCGGCAGTCGTGAGCCGACAACCCGGCCAACCCTATCTGCTCGCCTGGCACGCGCTCGATAATCGCCCGCTACGCTCGTCCCCTGCGCCCTGCCAACGCGCGGCGGTCCCACAGCAGGAGGCTCCCCCCATCCAAGATCAGCGCAGGGCTGTGCGTGATCTACCACAGCCCTGCTCAGCGAAACCTGTGTTGGGGGGCAGGACTATTGTCGGCTAAGCGCGCATGTCCGCGATTATCCTGCGGTCCTTGTCGCCACCTGTGAACATGTTCCTTCTCCTCGCTCCCTGCCTTGCCGTATAATGGGCCTAGGGGTGCTGTGTGCCCGGCGTTCTGCCCTGCCACATCCGGCAATGTCTCCCG